>JBAZLT010000044.1:0-8951 GCA_041650115.1 Dehalococcoidia bacterium
CGGTCTTCATCCCCGCCATGGCGGCCTTCTTCTGGAAAAAGGCCACGCGCCAGGGCGCCATCGTCAGCAGCATAGTATCAACCATAGTCTGCGTGGGCCTCTATGCCGTCAAGCAGTTCATCGAGATATCCTGGCTCGAGCCCATCGTGATCAGCCTGGTGGTAAGCCTGGTCCTGATGTGGGCTGTGTCCAGGGCGACCTACAAACCGGAAAGCGCCACTCCGAAACTAATCTTATCGGGAGGTGACCAATGAACGAGCAGCACAGACGATTGACATTGTTCGAAGCCGCTGCAGTAGTGGCCGGGCTGGGATTCGGCGGCGGTGTAATGGCTGTGCCTTACCTGGCCTCGCTGAACGGCATTATGGAGTTGGTTATAACCGCGCTGATGGCCTACGCCTTCAGCCTGCTGCTGCACCTGATGGTGGTGGAGGTCGTGCTGCGCGAGGACAAGCCGCAGCAACTGGTTGAGCTTTTCGGAAAATACGTTTTCAAGCAAACCTGGTGGGGAAAGGCGCTGACCTGGATCATCTTCATACTGGTGCTGGTCACCTTCTACGCGCTGCTGGCCGGATATATCGTCGGCTGCGCCGAGCTCCTGCATAATCTCTTCCCGGCATTGCCTCTGTGGGCGGGGGAGATCATCACCTATGTAGTGGCCGCAGGCATCGTGCTCGCCGGATTGAAAGCGGTGGGCGTCAGCGAGAAATGGTCCATCCTCAGTATCGCCGTCGTGTTGCTGATACTGTCCATCATATCTTTTGCATACCCCTTCAATACGTTGCCCCTCTGGAGCGGAGACGGAGCGAAAATACTGGCTCTTTACGGCATGGTCATGTTCTGCCTGACCTGCCTCTTCTCAGTTCCCCAGGCGGCGGAGGGACTTTCATGGAACAAGAAGCTGGTCCCGGGCGCAGTTGTGCTGGGCATCACGATAAACCTTGTTTTCACGCTGGTCATCTCCTTTATGGCATCCCTGGTCTCCAAACCGGTGACCGAGGTGGCCATCATCGGCTGGGGCAATGCCGTGGGAACGTGGGCCTTGATACTGGGATCGGTCTTCGCTTTCCTGGGGCTGCTGACCAGCTACTGGAGCATCGGCTACGCGCTGGCCGTGGTGATCGTTGAGAGGCTTAAATGGGGCTACCGCCTGTCATGGCTGGCGGCCACCGTCCCCAGCATCATCATGGCCCTGTTCGGGCTGGCCGGTTTTCTGGAATACATGCGCTACGCGGGAGGGGCCATGGCGGTCCTCATGGCGCTGCTCATACCGCCTGCGCTTTTGATCAGCCGAAGGGAGAACGCCAATATCATGCCCGCTTTCAGCCTGGGCAAATGGGGCAACGTCTTCATCTGTGTATTGGTCTTCATCGCCTATCTGTTGATGGCGGTGGGCTCGCTCATACCGGTTGACTGAGGATATTGACGCATGCCTGATCACGGACAGCTTTTCTATAACGGGACGGTCCGCACCATCGACCCGGCCTGCCCGGTCGCCGGTGCAGTCGCCGTGCGGCAAGGGCAGATCATCGCCGTCGGGAGCAGGGACGCCTGCGTAAAAGCACTGGGCAAGGGATATGAGCCGGTGGATATGCAGGGCGGCGCCCTGGTGCCCGGCTTCATCGACACGCATATGCACCCGGTCCTGCTTATCTTCTTCGCCATGAATTGCGACCTGGGCGGCGTGTCTTCCATGGCCGAGCTGCAGCGTAAGCTGCGCGAGTCCCTGCTGAGGAAAGGAGACGACTCCTGGCTGATCGGCCTCAACTTCGACGAGCAGGGCCTGCGCGAGAAACGGGTGCCGGACAGGCATGACCTGGATGCCGTCAGCTCCGAAAGGCCGCTGGCCGTGATCAAACACGACGGCCATTCGGTCTTCGCCAACACGCGCGCCATCGAAGCCGCGGGGATAACGGCCTCCACACCGGATCCGGAGGCGGGAGCAATAGAACGGGAGGAGGACGGGTTTCCCTCAGGTGTCTTCCGGGAGACAGCGCTGCAACTGGTAATGAACAGCATGCCCATGCCCGAGATGAATGTGCTGATGGACAGTGCGCGCAGCACCTTCAGCAGGCTGGTCTCACTGGGCATAACATCCGCCGGCATAGTGCTTCAGACGAGCGCCGAAGGTCCTGCCGGATCGGCCGGCGCCTTCGATGTCCCGGCTATGCAGCTCTTCAGCGAGCTGTGCCCTCTCAGCCTGTACTCGCTATTAATAACGCCCGATATTGCAGGCCTGGAGGAACTGAGAACCAGCTCGCTAAACAGCGGCTCGAACCGGCTGGGGGGCGTCAAGCTCTTCGCGGACGGCACATTCGGGTCCTCGACCGCCTACATGCAGGAGCCGTTCTCGGACAATGCGCAAAAGCGCGGCCTGCTGATGCATCCGCCGGAGGAGTTGTACGAGTTGATGGCCGCCGCTCACAAAGCGGGCTGGCAGGTGTGTATTCACGCCATCGGTGATGCCGCCAACCGGCTGTGCATGGAGCTTTACACACGGCTGTTCAGGCAGTTCCCGCGCAGCGGGTGCCGCCACCGTATTGAGCACGCGTCCATCATGGATGCCGATGTGATGCGTGAGATGGCCGGGCTGGGTGTTCTGGTTTCCACACAGCCCATGTTCATACATTCCGAGAAAGGCTGGCTGCCCCCCAGACTGGGGACGGAGCGCTGCAGAAGCGTCTACCCCCTGCGGTCCTTTCTGGAAACCGGCATCAGAGTGGGCGGAGCCTCCGACGCGCCCATTGAATCGCAGGATGTGCTGCAGGCTATTGGGTGTTGCGTCACGCGGGAAGGCTTCGAGCCGCACCAGTGCATATCGGTCGAGCAGGCACTGCGCATGTACACGCTGGACGCCGCCTATCTGCAGTTCGAAGAAGGTATCAAGGGCAGCATTACACCGGGCAAGCGTGGGGACCTGGTTCTCCTGAGCGACGATCCCTTTAAGGTGAAGCCGGACAGGATAAAGGACATAGAAGTGGTGCGGACGGTGGTGGGCGGGAAAGTGTTGTAAAATTAGCTCATGCCCATCAAGGTACTCCCTCCCGAGGTTACTTCCAAGATCGCAGCCGGTGAGGTCATAGAGCGCCCCGCCTCCGTGGCCAAGGAGCTTATCGAGAACTCTCTGGACGCGGGCGCTACAGAGATCATCATCGAAGCCAACAATGGCGGAGTCAGCTACCTGCGCGTCTCCGATAACGGGTGCGGCCTCTCGGCGGCCGAGGCCGAGATAGCGATCAGGCGGCATGCCACCAGCAAGATCACCGGGCTGAAAGACCTGGAGCATATAAACACCCTCGGTTTCAGGGGAGAAGCCCTGCCCAGCATCGCCTCCGTGGCTGAGGTTGAAATACTGACGAGGGATGCTGACGGCAGCGCCGCCAGCTACCTGCGCCTAGATAACGGCACAGTGGTGGCCAGGGATAAAAAGAGCCGCCCCCGGGGGACAACGGTGATCGTACGTCGCCTTTTCCAGAGCTTCCCGGCCAGGCTTAAATTCCTCAAGTCCGCCTCTACCGAGTCCGGCCATATAGCCACCCTGGTGAGCCAGTTCGCCCTGGCCTATCCCGAGGTCCGGTTCGAGCTCATCACCGACGGCCGCACCACGCTGCGCACCAGCGGGGACAGCGAGCTCAGATCGGCTGTGTCCGTGATCTACGGCCTGGACATCGCGAAAAAAATGCTGGACGTCGAGGGCACGGACGGCTTTCTTTATATCCAGGGCCTTGCCAGCCCCCCTTCCGTTCAGCGCTCCAGTCGCAGCTATCTCAGCTTCTTCGTCAACCGTCGCTATGTGCGCAACTCACTGCTGGCCAAGGCGGTTGAGACCGCCTACGAAGAGCTGCTGATGACCGGCAGGCACCCCCTGGCGGTCATCAATATAGCCATCCCCCCGGAGGAGGTGGATGTCAACGTCCACCCGACCAAGCTGGAGGTCAAGTTCCGCAATAACAGCAGCGTCTTCACTGCCATTGTGAAGACGCTGAGGGACACGCTGGCAAAGTCACCCCTGCCGTCGGCGCGTCCGGAACTCGAGGAGGCATCCTCACGACCCCTGTGGGAGCCGCACGCAACTGAAATACCCGCTCTGAGGACATTGGGGCAACTTTCCGCCAGCTATATACTGGCGGAGGGGGAGGAGGGCCTCTACCTGATCGACCAGCATGCGGCACACGAACGCATCCTTTTCGAGAAGATAACTGCTCAGAGGAAGGCCGGCCGGCCCGATGTCCAGGGCATGCTGGAGCCCCTGACGCTGGAGCTTTCGCCTATGCATATGCAGTCGCTGGCAGGCTGCTCTGCCCTTCTGAGCGAGCTCGGGTTTACCATCGAGCCGTTCGGCGGCAGCGCCTGCCTGGTGCGCGCAGTGCCGTCCGTGTTAAGCGGCACTCCTATCACAGATGCTATCGTGGAGATTCTGGACGAGCTGGGCCCGGAGAAAGACGCGGATGCGCGAGGGCTGAAGGCCGCCCGCTTGATCGCCTGCCACGGCGCCATCAGGGCGGGCCAGAAGCTGGAGGCGGGAGAACAGGCCGAGCTAATCAAACAGCTCTCATCAACCTCCCGGCCGCGAACCTGTCCCCATGGAAGGCCTACTATGCTGCATCTCAGCTCGCAACAGCTTAAAAGGGAGTTCGGCCGGACCCAGTAGGCCTTGCGACAGATCTAATCAGATCTTTGTGTAGAAACCGTGGGGATCGAATAGCCTGACCATCATCTTTTCCTCGTACGAGGGAAGCTCGATCTTCTCCAGACGCGGCGCCACCTCCAGCTCCCAGCCCACCATACGTTTTATGCCCCTGATAGCCTCGTCCTCCCTGATGGCCGTCCCGTAAGGTATGTAAGAGGTCAGCACCAGTGTATCCTTGCCTTCGGGCTTCTCGAATATGCCCACATCCGTGACCAGCGTCCTGACATTTTTACCCGGATACGTTATATATGAGACATCCTTGATCAGCCTCTCCTTGCCGGCGGGGGCAAATGCTACGGTCTCGCGGCAGGAGCTGACCACGTCGTTGGCGCCGCCCGACCCGACGATATAATAGACGTGGGGTATCTTGGTGGAGTTGCCGTTGCCATGCCTGTCGATCTGGGCCGCGCCGAGGACTCCCAGGCAATTGTTGCCTGCACCTCCGGCCAGGACACCCAGGGCCGTCTCGATATTGGAGAGCATCTTGCAGGAATGCAGGTTGTGCATGCTGAAGCCCGTGGGATCCGAAGGCACCGGCATATAGCCGTACATACCGTTCTCCGCCACCAGCTCGGCATCGTACTTCAAGCCTTTCAGCCGGTAGACCGCCATCCAGGCGGCGAGCTGCGCGAGCCCCACTCCGGCCAGCATGGTCCTGTAGCCCTTTGCCTGACAGAGTCCGGCTATATGCCTGCTCCCCGCTATGACCATCCTTTCAAGCTGGTTTGATTCCTTCTGAAACTCTATGCCGGGCACGGCCGCCAGGGTCTCCACGACCCACGAGTGAGGCTTGGCCTTGTCCTTGAGATAACGCAGCCTATCTTTGCCGATCTTGTCCAGATATTGCTTGTGGTCCTTACAATTGAGTATCCACTCCCGGATAAATCCCATGAAGCGCGTTTCGTCCATGGAGGCATCCCGGATAATGGTGGCGAACTCGTAGTCATCGAAATAGCCTTCGTATTGCGGTATCCCGCAGTTAGGCAACCCTCCGGGATGGGCGCCGTAGGGCACCTCGCAAACGGCTTTCACCATATAGGCGGGTATGCGGACCAGGTGAGCATGGCTGCGAATATAATCGGTGGGGACAATGTGTTCCGCGCTGACGATCACAGCCTGCCTTGCTGCCCAGGCGCCGAAGGCGTCAATTCCCAGCGGATAGGGCAATATGGTGTTCCCCGAGCGGTCCGCGGCCAGGCCGTGGACAAACGTGACATCAGGCCTCAGCGCCCTCAGCAGTCCGGTCCGGCCGCCGCCGAAGGGGGAATCGATGACGCTGAAATCGTTTTTGTTCTCCTCCGCCATAGTGCTGCCGATGAGGGAGCGTGTGGGTATGAATTCCCAGCCCATGGCGCCCGCCAGCAGGCGCTGCGTAATGGTCAGCATGGTCCAGTTCTCAAACTCCACTGCGCCCGAGATGTAGGCTTTCTGAACCAGCGGATTGGGGCCGGGAGTCGGGTAGGTGTTGCCGGCAAAGCTGGTGACGGCCTTCTTCATCAGTCCCCCGCGGATAAGAGCCAGCAGCAGGGCTGACACGTAGGGGCTGATAATGGTGAAATCTCCCTTCTTGCCCCAGAACTCGCGCACGAGCTGATAAAAAAGAGCACCGCTTCTGCCCGCGAAATGAATGGACATGCCGGGGCGGACATGATCTCTGACAGCAGCCTCCAGCGAGCACGTCTTGTCTTCCCCCTCGATGGGCGGCAGCTGGAATTTTGTATCGATAAAGGCCTTTAATTCATCGTCCATGCTTCATAACCGGTGAGCCTATACCCTGTAGCATATATCGGGCAGCTTTATACCCGGGTTGGATTCCCTGACATAGCGCAGCAGCTGGTTGGCCAGTGATATCGTGATGGTGGCAAGCTCGTCACCCCTGACCATCCTAATCTTATCACCGCTGTAAAGCGCTCTCAGCCTGGCGGGGAATTCGTCATCCGATCTGTTAAATATTAAATGGACCTTAACACCCGGGAATATCTCTTTGTATACTGCCCAATCCTCGCCTACACCGGGCTTTTCAACGCCGCCTCCCACGAAGGCTGCCAGCGCGTCAACGTCCTTAACGTATTCAAGGGGCGCGGCCCGCATCTTCAAGGCTCCTCTCACCTGCAGTTGGTGGGGGCTGGTCTTGCCCTCAATATCCGCCAAGCCGAGCAGCCGGCCGTTCTTATCTTCCATGCCTTCTTTAAGCTATATCAGACTTAATACAGTATCACAGAAGGACGGCTCATCTGCAATACGGCTGACGCGAAGCCCTAACGGACCTTCAGCCGGAACACTATTTCCTGCACCGCCCGGCGGAAGACGGAATCCAGCGGCAGCGCCGTAAGCGGCTTGCCTTTCACATCCAGGTCGGAGATATTGGAATCCTCCGGAATGGTGGCAAAGAGCATTAGCCCGGATCTGTCCACGGCCTGTTTGAATTCCTCCGGCAGCCCGTTGCGCAGGCGGTTGACAACCAGCAGGACTCCCCCCTTGATATTGGTGCGTATCTCTTTGCTCAGCTCCTGCAGCCTTATGCATGTGTTGAGCCCGCGCATGGTCGGATCGGTCACCGCCAGCAGAAAATCTATATCCTGGGTCGTCTGCCGGCTGATATGCTCGAGTCCCGCCTCGCAGTCCATGACCACGTAGTCGTAACTTTTGGCCAGTTTATCGATGGAGAAGCGTATCATATGGTTGGCGGCGCAGTAGCAGCCCGGCCCCTCCGGACGCCCCATGGCGAGCAGGTCGAACCGGTCCGTCTCAACCAGGGACTCGTGTATGCGGGCATCCAGAATCTCCTGCTTGGATACGGCCATGGTCAGGCGGCCGGTCTTGACCTCGTCGGTCATCTTCTCGCGCGTTTTTCCCACTGTCCCGCTTACACCCACCCCCAAGGCATCGTTGAGGTTTGTGCTGGGATCGGCGTCAACCGCCAGCACAGCACCCTTGCTGGAAAGGAAATCGACCAGTATGGCCGAGATGGCGGTCTTGCCCACGCCGCCCTTTCCGGCGACAGCGATCGTTACGGTCATGCTTCAGGTCTCCTTAGTATCCGGCCTGGTACGCCGGTCCGCAGGCACGATGCTGACCGGCGAAAGCCTTATCACAGCATTATACTCCGCGGGACAGACCAGCTCACAACTGCCGCACTTGGTGCACTTCAGCTGGTCGACAACTTTCAGGCCCTTCTCGTCACTGAATACGGCTTCGGCCGGACAGGCCAGCACGCAGTGGTCGCAGCCTCTATAACACTTCTCGGGGAGGATGTAATAGGCCGTGAGCTCCTTGCAGACGCGGGCCGGGCAGCGCTTTTCAAGTACGTGGGCCTCATATTCCGCCCGGAAGTACCGTATCGTGGTCAGCACAGGGTTGGGCGACATCTTGCCCAGCGCGCAAAGTGCGCCTTTCTTCAGGTCCTGGGCCAGCTCGACCAGCGTCCCGATCGACTCGGCCGATCCCCTGCCCTGCGTGATATTTTCCAGCACCGTGTGCATATGATGAGTGCCGATGCGGCAGAACGTGCACTTCCCGCAGGACTCCTGCCGGCTGAAATCCACGAAATATTTGGCCGTATCCACCATGCAGTTGTCCTCATCCATGACGATGACTCCGCCGGAACCCATGATAGCGCCGGCTTCCCTCAGGGAATCGAAATCTATCTGCGTGTCCAGCAGGCTTTCCGGCAGGCAGCCTCCCGACGGTCCTCCGATCTGCACGGCCTTGAATTGCCTGCCGTGCCTAATGCCGCCTCCTATATCGTAAACCACCGTGCGCAGCGAGGTCCCCATGGGCACCTCGGCCAGGCCCGTGTTCTCCAGCTTGCCGGCCAGCGCAAAGAGCGCCGTGCCGGGGCTGCCGGCCGTGCCCGTGTCCCGAAACCGACGCCACCCTTTTTGCAGAATGGCGGATACATTTGCCAGTGTCTTAACATTGTTCACCAGCGTGGGTCTGCCATACAGTCCGGCCTGCGCTGGATAGGGCGGACGATGCTCGGGCCAGGAATGTTCTCCCTGCATGGCTGCTATCATGGCCGTCTCCTCCCCGGAGACAAACGCCCCCGCGCCCCTGACCATCTCGACCGAAAAGTTGAACTCCGAATCCAGTACGCTCCTGCCCAGCAGGCCTGCGGTCCGCGCCTGTTTGAGCGCGATCCCGATCCTCTCAATAGCCAGCGGATACTCCTCTCTGATATAGATAAATCCCTTCTTTGCACCCACCGCGCGGCCGGCAATGATCATACCCTCCAGCACCGCGTGCGGATCGCTCTCCAGCA
>JBAZLT010000045.1:0-8939 GCA_041650115.1 Dehalococcoidia bacterium
GGACTTAAATGGTAGAAGATGTAAAAGTGGCCTATGTGTTTCCTGGTCAGGAATCCAGGCAGGTCGGAATGGGGCTCGACTTTTACGTCCACTACAATTCTGCCAGGAAAGTGTTCGATGAGGTTGATAAAGCGCTGGGATTCCCCCTCTCCAGGCTTTGTTTCGAGGGACCGGAAGAAGACCTGGCGCAGACCATGAACGCCCAGGCGGCCATCATGACCGTGAGCATCGCCTGCCTCAGAGCCGGTGAGGAGATCAGCGGTGGTTCACTTCCCACTCCCACGCTGGTAGCCGGCCACGGTTGCGGTGAATATGCCGCCATGGTGGCATCCGGCATGATGAAACTGGGAGACGCCGTGCGACTGATACGCGAGCGAGGGAGGCTTATGAACGAGGCCGGCCGTCGCAAGCCGGGCGGTATGCTGCAAATCACGGACCTCAGCAAAGACCTGGTGGAGGGCATCTGCCTGACCACCGGAGTGGAGCTGGCCAATGTAAATGCGCCGGAAAACACGGTTATCAGCGGTGAGGAGCACAAACTGGCCAAGGCCAGGAGGCTGGCGCAGGTAAAAGGGGCCAAGCGCATGCACCCGGTCAGGGTCAGCGGAGCTTTCCACTCTTCCCTGATGGAGCCCGCGCTATCCGGCATGATCAACGCCGTGGCGCAGTTCACCTACGATTCTCCGCAGGTACCGGTCGTGTCCAATGTGACGGCCCAACCCATGCATTCGCTGGAAGCCCTTAAGGAAGAGCTAATCAGCCAGATCGTGCATTGCATCAAATGGCAGCAGTCGGTTGAAACCATGCTGGCCCGCGGCATAACCACTTTCTTCGAGGTCGGCCCCGGAGATATGCTGACCAAATATATTAAACTGATCAGCCCGGGCGCATTGACTTTCAACCTCGCCAACGCCGAGAAGACAAATGAAATCGTTAAATGGCGCAAGGGCGGAAGGTTCTAAGTCCCGAACCGTCATATTGAAATGACTTGCTCCCAGTGATTTTATGCCCACAGGTCTAAGGCATCTGGCCAGGGTTGCTGCACTGCAAACACTGTTTGAACTGGAATATGCAGCCAACAGCCCGGATTTAGTTCTCGAACGCACGCTCAGTATAAAGGCGTTAACCGGCGATACCGCCGGCTTCGCGCGAGAGCTGGTTTACGGCGTACTGGAAAATCAGGAGCATTTGAACCGCACCATTAAACGCTATGCGACGGCATTCCCCGTGGAACAGCTCGCCGGCATGGACCGGAATATCTTAAAAATTGCGCTTTACGAGATTTTATTGGATGATAAGACACCGGCCAAAGTCGCCGTTAACGAAGCCGTAGAACTCGCCAAAGAGTTCGGCTCCGAAACTTCTCCCAAGTTTGTCAACGGGGTGCTCGGGACCGTCATAATAAAAGGGCAGAGGCCGAAAAAAACAGATTGATCGACTGATATCACACATCGTATAATTTACCCGTTAAATCCTATGTCTAAAATTTTCGACAAACTAAAAAAAATACTCGTTGATGAGTTAGGCGTTGACTCGGCTTCGATCGCACCTTCCGCCTCATTTATCGACGATCTCAATATGGACCCTGATGACCTGGCCGAATTCTTCACGACCGTAGAGGACAACTTCAGCAGGCCGGGAAATAGATTCGAGATACCGGAGAAAGACGCCGACAACCTGGTCACCGTCCAGGATATGATGGATTACCTGCAGGACGCGGGCGTCGAGGACTGAGCGGCCTTTTCCCCTGTTGAGGATGTCCGGCCGGAAGACAGCTGAATTACCAGATCTTTTAACAGCACCATCCATTTTTGCCCCACCAGATCAGCATCAATCTTGATCTGCCTGTCGCCGCACCTGACCGCTTTATTCTTTAATACACTTATGCGGTCAGCAGTTTTTATATTGCTGTCCAAGCAGGATATGGTGACGATATCCCCTTCACGAACTATCGATTCGATCCCTGCCGCGACGGCTGACTGCCGCAGCTCCACCATGTATAAAAGATTGGTCACCTCTTCAGGCAGATCTCCGAACCTGTCGATCATCTCCCCGCTTATATCGGATACCTCCCCTGCGGAGACTGTTTTTACCATCCTTTGATAGAGATTGAATCTGGCCCGGGTATTCTCGATATAATGTTCCGGGATGAAAGCGGGGATTTTTAAATCGATCGTCACGCCGGCCGGCTCCGCCTTTGCAGGGACCGGGCGGCCTTCCCGCCGGGCCTTGATCTCCTCGACAGCCTCTTCAAGCAGCTGGCAGTAATAACTGAAGCCAACAGCAGCGATGTTCCCGCTCTGTTCTACTCCCAGCAAGTTTCCCGCTCCCCTGATCTCGAGGTCCTTCATAGCAACAGCATATCCCGCTCCCAGCTCAGTTGCCCGCGCAATTACCTTTAAGCGTTCAATGGCCTGCCCTGTCAGGCTCTTGCCCTTATCAAACAGAAAATAGGCATAGGCCGAATTTGCACCGCGGCCGACCCTGCCGCGCAGTTGATAAAGCTGGGTGAGGCCCATTTTATCCGCATCATCGACGATCAGAGTATTGACATTGGGCATATCCAGACCGGACTCGATAATCGTTGTAGTGACCAGTACGTCGCTCCTGCCCTGCATAAAACCGGACATTATCTCTTCCAGTTTATCCTCATCCATCTGACCATGCGCCACCGCGATTCTGGCCTCCGGCGTCAGGCAGGCTACTTTCAACGCCAGTTCCCCGATGCTCTGCACCCTGTTATGCACCAGGAACGCCTGGCCGTCCCGCTCCAACTCACGCAGCAAAGCTTCGCGGATCAGCCTGTCGTCGTATTCGCCGACATGGGTGATCACAGGCAGGCGGTTTTCCGGGGGTGTCTCAATTGTGCTCATATCTCGAATACCTGAGAGCGCCATGTGCATCGTCCGGGGTATGGGTGTGGCGCTCAGTGTCAGCACATCGACCGATTGTCTCATTTTCTTGAAATGTTCCTTGTGTACCACTCCAAAACGCTGCTCCTCATCAATTATGACCAGGCCTAGGTCTTTAAACTGCACATCCTTCTGCAATATTCTGTGCGTGCCGATGCATATATCTATAGAACCGGCGGCCACACCCCTGATTACGTCCGCCTGCTCCCTGGCTGAACAGAAGCGGCTGAGCACAGCAACTTTTACCGGGAAGGTCTTCAATCTTTCACTGAAAGTGTTGATATGTTGCTGTGCCAGGATGGTGGTCGGGACCAGGACCGCCACCTGCTTGCTGTCCATAACGGCTTTAAAGGCGGCACGCAGGGCGATCTCAGTTTTTCCGTAGCCCACGTCGCCGCAGACCAGCCTGTCCATGGGGCGCGCCGATTCCATATCAAATTTCACCGCCTCGATAGCCTCAAGCTGGTCGGGAGTTTCGACATACGGGAAAGAAGCTTCCAGCTCTTTCTGCCAGAGCGTATCCCCGGAGAAAGCCATACCACCTCCAGCCGCCCGGCCGGCATACAGCTCAATCAGCTCCCCGGCTATATTCGCCACCGATTCCTTCACCCTCTGCTGCGCCCTGACCCAATCCTGTGACCCCAGCCTGCTCAGCGACGGGATTCTCTCACCCCCTCCTATATAAAGGCTCACCCTGTCAACCTGATCAACAGGCACATAGAGCATATCCCCGCAGGCATATTCCAGCATCAGGTATTCCCTCTCCACCCCCGCAGATACTTTCCTGACGGTTCCGGCAAACCGGCCGATGCCGTGCTCCACATGCACCACCGCATCTCCGATATTTATATCATTAAGGAAGAGATGGTGTCTGACAGGCCTGGTTTTGGAAAAACGCCTTTTCTTAATATTCCCGAAGAGCTCAGCATCAGTCAGCAGCAGTAACTCAGGGCCGAGCTGCCATCCTCCATCCAGCGAACCCTGGACCAGCACAACGGATTTGTCGGCAGGCAGCCCCGTCAGCTCTCTCGATACATCTACGCTTACATCTCGTTCATGCAGAAGTTCCCTTATCCTTTCAGCCTGCTGGCTGACGATCAGGATCCTGCTGCTCTCCCGCCTTAATTCAGGTAATTTGTCAACAAATACAGGGAACTTTGCAGAGAAATCCGGGGCGCCTCTGAAAGGAAGACGATGCTGCTGCTCACCTTGCTCTTCCAGCTCATCCCAGGGGCTGAATTCCACAATCCTGTCCTTTCCTCTGATCTTCTTTTCTATAGCCTTCCAGTCGAAACCGCCGGCTGCCTGATCCGCATCTCCAGCGCCGGATCCATCCGGACCGGTAAGCTCCATTCTGATCTTTTCTACTTCGGATTCAATCTGCCGGATGTCATCCAGCAGCAGAATGGAGCCGGCCGGGAGATAATCGAGTATATTGGCGGTCCCGTTGCCGGACATCTCCTCTGCGGGAGGAATAAACAGAGCGGTCACGTTTTCCAGCGACCGCTGCGACCTGGCGTCATACAGCCGCAAACTATTTATTTCGTTCCCGAAAAATTCGATCCGAGCCGGCGAGTCCTGACCACAGGGATAAACATCGATGATACCGCCCCTTTTACTAAAAGTTCCAGGTATCTCCACAACATCCTCATATATATATCCCGCTGATTGCAGTTTCTCCAGCAGGACAGATTGTTTAATGCTCATGCCGTTGTTTATCCGGATACAGCCTGACCTGTACCTGTCCGGCCCTATAGACCGGCTGATTAAAGCTGATGCACAACACATAACAAAGGAAAAGGACTGCCTGATTTCCACCGCGTCATTACATCCAGCCAGGAGAGCGATCACCTTTGCGCGTTCCGAATTGATGATAGGATCGCCCGATGCTGCATCACCAAGCAGGTCTGCTTCGGGGAAAAACAGCGGTGCGGCCGTGTCAGGCAGCCACAGCTTAATCTGCTCGAAGCGACGTCTGGCAGCTTCAGCATGTGCCGCAACAAACAACACCGTCCTGCCAAGCCGGCTGTACAGGGCTGCAGCTGTCAGCGGCGTAGCCTGGTCGGGCAGAGATAGCCTCACCCGTTTGCTCTGCCTGTCATTTAATGACTTAAGCAGCCGTTCAAATTCGGGCAATCGATTGAGTAACTGGCTTATATGATAGAGTTTCATATCAGGTGACAGTGAGGTGATTTAGAATGATGCGATGCAGAGGGGATTTTAGCACAGCGATTTGCCCGCGAACAAACGCCTCCGCGCTTTAAGCTATACTAAGCCAAATACCGACCATAAACCGCCTAATACCGGAAGACCGTACTATATATATTAGCCAAGTAAGACGATTTGAGTTCATGAGCCTGTTGATATATTATTTTCAGGATTTCATATTTTCTTAATAACTAATCTAACTTTTAATCACGGTGCCCGAGGGTCGATGCTGGATAAAAGACTTAGCGATGTCATAAAGCTGCTGGTCAGCCTTGGAGCCTGTTTTGGGGCAGGTTTCCTCGGCTCACTTTTCACACGGGCATCCATACCCAACTGGTACGTATTGCTGCAGAAGCCCATTTTCACACCACCCAACTGGCTGTTCGCTCCGGTGTGGTTCCTGCTTTATATCCTCATGGGGATATCAGTTTTCCTCGTATGGCGCAAAGGTATAAAGGTATTCCACGTCAGAGAGGGGCTGATCATCTTCGCCATTCAACTCGTGCTTAATATACTGTGGTCTTATGCCTTCTTCGGGCTAAAGTCTCCGCTGTGGGGACTTATCGTCATAGTGCCGCTGTGGACCGCCATCCTGCTAACCATAATCAATTTCTACCGCATCTCCAGAACCGCCTCATTTCTGCTGCTCCCATATATCCTCTGGGTCAGCTACGCCACCGTCCTCAATTTCTCGATTTATCTGCTTAATCCATAAATCGGAAGACGGGATGAAACAGTGCAATTGAACGATTATTTGCCTGAATTGGAAGACCTCGTCGAGAGGGCGCTGGATGAGGACCTGACGGCTGGAGACGTCACGTCGAGCGCAGTGATCCCCGTGCGCATCAAGGGCACAGGCAACTTTATGGTAAAGGACCGCGGCATACTGGCCGGCATCGATATTGCCGGGATCGTGTTCAGTAACATCGATCCTTTTTTAAAATTCTCCATACTGATGCGGGATGGGGAGCGGGTCAAAGCGGGAGACATTGTGGCCGCTGTCGATGGGGACGTGGCAGATATTTTGAAAGGCGAAAGAACGGCCCTCAATTTTCTTCAGCATCTCAGCGGCATAGCGACACTGACATCCTTATATATCGATGCGGTCAGGGGTCTACCCGTAAAAATCCTGGATACACGCAAAACTCTACCCGGACTTCGGCTACTGGAAAAATACGCGGTGTCGGTCGGAGGTGGCACCAACCACCGCATGAGCCTGGGAGATATGGCGCTTATCAAAGATAACCACATAGCGATACTCCGCCGCCGGGGAATGAGCATCTCCGAGATTGTCCGCCAGGCCAGGAATAAAACTCCCCTGAACATCAAGATCGAGATAGAAACCACCAGCCCGGAGGAGGCTGCAGAAGCTGCCGGCGCAGGCGCCGACATTGTGATGCTGGACAACATGGACCTGGATCAAATGCGCCGTGCCGTATCATTGATCGACCACAGGGCGATTGTGGAAGCTTCGGGCGGAGTAAGCCTGGACAACGTGCGTCGTATAGCGGAGACGGGGGTCGACTGGATTTCAGTCGGCGCATTAACACATTCAGCCAGGGCGCTGGACATCAGTATGAAACTGTCCTTCCGATAGAAATCTTTAACTCATTGCATGTTAAAAAGGGGCGCTGAAAAGCGCCCCTTTTCTATTTATGATGCACACGCAATATGAACATAAGGATGGTAATTACAAGTATGGCGCCGAGGGCGATGATGACCCAGACCCACATCGGTGTTGCAGGCTCTGCAGGAGCGGGCTCAGGCGGTGCCGGAGCGGGCTCGGTCTGCAGGCTGAAGGTGGCGGACCAATCGCTCGGGATGTTCTGGCCGTTGACTTCAAGGGCCTTCACACGCCAGAAGTAATTGGTGCTGTAGTCCAGGGTGCCGTCGTACTCGTAACCGGTGGTGGTGGTGGTGGCGGTTACGACCAGGCTCTTGAACTCAGGATCCTTGGCGAGGTCGAACTGATACTTGGTCGCCTCTTTCCAGGGGCTCCATGAGAAGGAGGCCGGCTTTACCTTGCAGCCGAGACAGCCATTGTTCGGGGCAAGCAGCTGTACGCCATAGTACGGGGTGTTGACGATGAAGCCCGCCTTGACGGTGAAGCTGCGTGTCTCCGACCAGTCAGAGTAGGCCAGCTGACCTGTAGCGCTACGGTATACGCATACGTGCCAGTAGTAGATGGCGCCGGCTTCAGGAAGCGCGCCCGGTGCGATCCACATGGCCGGGCTGGTCATATTGGTCGCATCCATATCGATCTGGATCTCGTCTACCACTGAACCAATCGTATTCGCATTATTAAGCGTCGGATCAATCTTCAATGTGAAGTCTTCATCTTTGGCAATCTGTATCAGATAACCCGTAGCCAGACAGAGCTGTTCCCAGCCAAGGTCTATCTGCTGGTTGCGGCCCGTTACCGGGTCGGCGCCCACCAGATACTGGTCAGCCGGGCTCTTCAGGATCGGGCCTTTCTTGGCCAGGCAGTCGGTGTAAGCCCAGAGCATGCCGCGCCTGATGACCGGGGCATAGCCGAATCCGGTCAGGTCGAGGGCGGGCACGAATCCTGCGAAGTTCCACATGCAGCCGAGGAGATTGGCCTGGTTGTAGTTGTCCCTCAGTCCGTCGACGTAGTTCCAGTTGCCGCTCTCGTCATCGATGGCATAGAGGGTGGTGTTGGTGTCGAGAGTGCAGCAGCCGCAGTACTTGAGGGAGGTCGGCTCGAGCGTGAACTTTACGCCGGCAGTGGTGAGAGGCGCAAAGATGTCGAGACAGTCCCAGGTTATGCCCGGCTTGGGAATGCCATCACGCGGCGCAAGCGTCCGGCAGACAGCCGAATCATCGGCAAAGGCCGAGGTCGTTATATTGTCGTGTGCAGCATAGACTGCGGGATTATAACCACCGGTCCAGGCCTGAGCCAGGCCGAAAACACCAACGATGTGAGGCGGACCAATCGTGCCGGCCGGCCAGTCTATGCTGACCGGATTATTTTCAATACTCATCATGTCGCCGTCCACCCACCTCTGGAATGAAGGTGCGGTGTTGCGATAGACGGTGCCCATGCCGGTTGCGAGCAGGGCGTCATCGCCGACGTAGATGAAGCTGTTGTTCTTGAAGTCGACGTCGAAAATGACATGCTCCTGAGCATGGCCGGAGATAGACTCTGAGCCGGAGGTGAAGGTCACGCCCTTGTCGGCGGAGTAGGCCACCGGGTAGGACGAGACTGCGCCTGCGCCGACCAGTACCTTACCGTCGGGAACAGCCACGATGGTGTGGGTGGTCTCGAGGTTGGTCTGGTAGGTGGGCAGGTTGGTGGACCAGGCGGTGCCGGTGTAAGGCAGCCTCTGGACCATACCGGACTCGTTAACGGTGTAGATGGTGGTGCTGGTCTCGAATGCGAAGTCCTGGATGGTGAAGCGCGGGGTGACGGTTGCCCAGTAATCGCCGTAGTCAGGAGACCAGGCCATGGCCCTGGTGTGCTGGGCTGCCCAGCCGACGATCTCGCCGTCCGGCTTGTCGGTGCAGGACGGGACGACCCTCAGTATGGGCAGGTCGCTCTGAAGCTCGGGGGTGCAGGTGATCAGAGCGGTCGGGCGGAGGTAGACGCGCTCCCAGTAAGTGCCCAGCGGGGGAACCGCGGGAAGAGGAGCCGCTACGTTGGGGTTGATGGTGGCGCGCCACACGCTGTCAAACGAGTTGCAGGTGGTGCGGCCGAGATAGGTGTTGGACGAGGCCAGGTAGATGGTGGTGCAATCGGGTGCTACCGCCACGTCGTTGAACCAGTCGATGGTGGTGTTGATCAGGACGAGCTGGTTCCAG
>JBAZLT010000046.1:0-8920 GCA_041650115.1 Dehalococcoidia bacterium
TGAGAAGGCTACGCCTGCCAGCGGGGGGAAGAAGTAGTTCTTGTAGGGCATGCCGGATACCCGCTGCACCAGTATCGCCATCTGCTCGTCGTTCTCGCCCAGTCCCTGATCGTGCCTGTATGCCAGGGCATCGGGATTGAGTGCGCTGGCGTACACTAGTTTAACCGCGCGCAGGAATGCCTCCATCCTTTCATCAGGAGTACCCTGGTTGGCGCAAAATTCACTGCGATATTTTCCCGCGAAAGCATTGCCGAAGCTATCCTCGAGCAGGCTGCTGGACCTGACAATGATAGGGGCCTGCCCGAAATAGTCCAGCATGTCTCGGAACTGCTCCATTATCTCCTGTGGAAATTTGCCCTGAACGAATTGTCTCTCGATCTCCTCGAATTCCTCGTATGATATCTGCCAGTCATGTGTGAGCTGCAGGCGAAGCTGAAAAAGGTGATTGTTGACCAGAAAGGTAAAGAAGACATCCGAACCGATATAGAATGAATCGTGCGCCTCAAGCGCTTGAGAGAAATCGATTTCACCTTTCTCGGCCAGCAATATGCGCCGGGCCAGCAACATGCCGGCAGCCTTGCCTCCAACGCGGCCTGACCCGATCAGCCTGTTCCTTATATTAATCAGATCGTCAGCCGTCATGTATTTGTCGGCCAGTTTAATAAAGGCGGGCTGATCGCCCAGCATCATACGTGAGAGCTCGTGTTTAAGCGGTATTATCTCCTCCATCTGTCCGGGGGAGTCCGGGGCAGCGGACTGGTACTGCAACAGCTTGGTGTAAACGCTTTCCCAGGGGGCAATAGAGGTGAAGGCTATGCTGAGAGGCTGTTTGTGCGCAGTTGAGGATACGGCCGCCGCCTCACCGCTCTGAAATACGGGCACCCACCTGTCCTGGTCGATCAGGTGGGGCAGGAACATCTGTGCCGAGTAGCGCTCCCAGACTTTGACCGGATGTATATACGTCGCATCGTTGACATGGTAAACGTCGATCAGGATTTGCGTTGTCTCTCTTATCCTGGCGACCACCGAATGTGTATGCTTTCCCCTGGTCAGGCCGAAATATGCCACCGGCCCGAGCTCAAATATGTAGGGGCAGGTCACCTGAAAAAAATTCGCCAGCAGCTCATCGGTGGCCCACTGCGCGACAAGCGAGGACAGGTTGTCGAATACATAGCATGCATCGCGGCTGTTTTTAGAAATTATGTTGTGTATTTGTCCGCTGAACGCATCGAAACCGGGTCTGGGATCGATCTCAATGATCTGAAGGTTAGGTCCTGGTTTCAGAATGGGGGGATGCGAGGCAAAACGCAGATATATACAATTATGGCCGTCGGCTACGGCGCGGTTGGCGAACGCCTGCGCAAATGAGGTGTAATCTTCCAGGTTGTCGATTTGCCAGACCAGGTTGTCGCCGGCCCGTACCTCCTGGATCAGGTCATCCAGCGCAGCTATTCCGCTGCTGAATCTTGCAGGCTTTGTTTTCTTTCTCATGCGCGGACTTGCCCCGGCTATTTATACCAGTCGGCTTAAACCATGCGGCATAGTATCGAACGATCCTGGAATTTTACAGCCTTTCTCAAAAAGCATATAATAATATCAACCTTTAAGCCAGTCCAGTGAGGCTGGTAAGGAGAAAATGGTGGCATATTATCATGCTCCGGGAATTATAGCCTGGGGCTATTTTTTTACCTCTTGCGTATCCTGCGCAAGAGGTTTTTTATTTGAGGTCATGCTATGAGCGGCAAAGCCATACTGGCTCTGGTTGACGGCACGGTTTACCGGGGCGAAGCCTTCGGGGCCGAGACAACCGCCTTCGGCGAGATCATCTTTATCACGAGCATGACCGGTTACCAGGAGATGCTCACCGACCCGTCCTTCGCCGGCCAGATAGTGGTGCCGACCTATCCGTTGATAGGCAATTACGGCATCAATCCCGATGATGTCGAATCCGCCAAGATCCAGGTAAGAGGTTTTGTCCTCAGGGAATACTGCCCCGTTCCCAGCAACCGGAGGAGTGAGGGAACCCTGGAAGACTATTTGAAAGAGGCGAATATACCCGGCCTCAGCGGAATAGATACGCGCAGCCTGACCAGGCACATTCGCTCCAAAGGCGTCATGATGGGGATACTGACGTCCGATTTGACGTCAGGCGAGGCGCTGCATGAATTGAAACAGCTGCCGGACTACGGCGACACCGATTTCGTGAGGGAAGTGAGCATCGCAAATGCTTTTGAGTGGGAGGGAGGGCAGAAACGACAAACGTACAGATATAACATGGTGATCGTCGATATGGGTCTGAGATTCAATATAGCGCGCATCCTGAGCCGCCTGGGCTGCCGTGTGACGGTCGTGCCCTGCACCTTCTCTTCACAGGAGATACTTGCCATGCAGCCGGACGGCGTAGTTCTTTCTCCTGGTCCCGGGAATCCCGCATTGCTGGATTATGCCATTGAGAACATAAAAGGGTTACTGGGGAAGAAGCCGGTGCTGGGAATCTGCCTGGGCCACCAGCTTATCGGACGGGCTTTCGGCGCCGATACGTTCAAACTGAAATTCGGCCACCGGGGCGCCAACCACCCCGTCTGTGATCTAGCCACAGGGAAAGTGCACATCACCTCGCAGAATCACGGTTACGCCATTGATGCGGACACCCTGAAGGGAGGGCTGCAGGTCAGCCATATTAATTTGAATGATGGCACCATAGAGGGGCTGAGGCACAGCTCCATGCCGATCATTTCGATACAGTACCATGCGGAGGGCTCGCCCGGTCCCCAGGACAACACGTACATATTCGACAGGTTTTTGCAGATGGTTAGCGAGGTGAAAGGATAAAAATGGCCGGACTGTCTAAAGTGCTGGTCATAGGGTCGGGACCCATCATAATTGGCCAGGCTGCCGAATTCGATTATGCAGGCGCCCAGGCATGCAAGTCCCTGCGGGAGGAGGGCATCACCACAGTACTGGTCAACTCAAATCCCGCAACGATAATGACCGACGAAGGCATAGCCGACATAGTGTATATCGAACCGCTGACCGTGGAAGTTGTGGAGAGGATAATTGAGCGGGAAAGACCTGAGGGGCTGCTGCCCACGCTGGGCGGTCAGACCGGGCTTAACCTGGCTGTCGAGCTGGCCGATACCGGGATACTGGATAAATACAACGTCCGCATGCTGGGCACGCCGCTGGAAACTATTAAAAAGGCGGAGGAGAGGTCTCTATTCAAGCAGCTTATCCTGGAGATAGGTGAGCCGATACCGGAGAGCGTTACGGTTAATACTGTCGGTGAGGCCAGGGAGTTCGCGCTCTCTATCGGATTGCCCCTGATAGTGCGGCCTTCCTACACGCTGGGAGGGACTGGTGGCGGCATCGTCCACACCATGGCCGAGCTGGAGGCCACCGTAGAAAACGGGCTGGCGTCGAGCATGAGCCATCAGGTGCTGGTGGAGAGATGCCTGCTGGGATGGAAAGAGATCGAGTATGAAGTCATGCGCGATGCGGCGGACAACTGCATCACCATCTGCAACATGGAAAATATCGATCCGATGGGCGTTCATACGGGAGACAGCATCGTGGTGGCGCCCAGCCAGACCTTGACCGACAAGGAATACCAGATGCTAAGGTCGGCCAGCTTGAAGATCATACGGGCGCTACGCATCGAGGGCGGGTGTAACATACAGTTCGCTTTGACGCCCGGCCCGGTGGTGGCCAGGAAATGGGCGCCTGACCAGCTGAATGCAGACGGAAGCCAGTACTATATTATAGAGGTGAACCCGCGCGTCAGCCGCAGCTCGGCCCTGGCCAGCAAGGCCACGGGATATCCCATAGCACGGGTGGCCGCCAAGATCGCTGCAGGCAAGCGTCTGGATGAGATACCCAACCGGGTAACCGGCAAGACAATGGCGGTCTTCGAGCCTGCGCTGGACTACTGCGTGATAAAGATACCGCGCTGGCCGTTCGATAAATTCGCCGGAGGCGACAGGACACTGGGCAGCCAGATGAAGGCTACCGGCGAGGTGATGGCCATCGAGCGCTGTTTTGAAGCAGGGCTGCAGAAGGCGGTGCGCTCCCTGGAGATAGGCAGGCGCTCTCTCCTCTGGGAGGACAAGAGCTGGAGCGACGCCGACGGACATATCAACTATCCGCTTCACGCCAATGACATGAGGCTGTGGGCGTTGATGGCTGCGCTGCGGCGAAAAATGGACCCGGAGCAGCTGGCGGAGCAAACGGGGATCGATCCATGGTTCCTGCACAAAATGTCCAATATCGTTAAGTTGGAGCAGCGCCTGTTATCGGAGGATCTGAATCCTGAATTGCTGTGGCAGGCCAAGCGGCTCGGTTTCTCGGATGAGCAGATTTCAACCCTGGGAGACATGCTGCCCGACCAGGTGAGGCAATTGCGAAACCGCTGGAATATCAAACCGGTATATAAAATGGTGGACACCTGCGCGGCCGAGTTCGATGCCGAAACTCCTTATTTTTACAGCACATATGAGGTCGAAAACGAGGCTGAGTCCCTCACCGGCAGCAAGGCGGTCGTTATCGGCAGCGGGCCTATACGCATCGGCCAAGGGATTGAGTTCGACTACTGCAGCGTCCATTCCGCCTGGGCGCTGAAAGAGGCCGGCTACAAAAGTATAATGGTCAATTCAAATCCTGAAACCGTATCAACCGACTTCGATACCAGCGACCGCCTTTATTTTGAGCCTCTCGACGGGGAAAGTGTACTGGATATACTTGAGAATGAGAATTCCAAACTGCTGGTCAGCGCCTTCACGCCCTCAGTGCTTCAATTCGGAGGGCAGACGGCGATCAACCTGGCCGCGTCACTATCCAGGAATAATTCGCCCATACTTGGTTCCAACGCTGAGATAATCGATCTGGCGGAGGACAGGCGCAGGTTCGAGGATTTTCTCAATCATCAGGGCATTCCGCAGCCTCCCGGCACAGGTGTTACCACCATCAGTCAGGGACAGGAGGTCGCCAGGACTCTGGGCTATCCGGTGCTGGTACGGCCGAGCTATGTTCTTGGAGGACGCGGCATGGAGATAACACAGAACCAGGAGGAATTGACCAGGTACATGGAACAGGCGCTGGAACTTGACGAGCGCCATCCTATACTGATCGATAAATACTTCGAGGGTAAAGAGGTCGAGGTTGATGCAGTTAGCGACGGGACCGATGTTTTAATTCCGGGGATAATGGAGCACATAGAGCGGACGGGTGTGCACAGCGGAGATTCAATCGCCGTGTATCCGGCAGCGGGGCTATCCAAGGACGAGGCAAATACCCTGGTTGATTACACCGTCAGGACCGGGCTGGCGCTGGGCATAAAAGGCCTGATGAACATACAGTTCGTAATTATGCGCGGCAACAGCGGGGAACAGTCGTCAATTTATATGCTGGAGGTTAATCCGCGCGCCAGCCGCACGATCCCGTTTATCTCCAAGGTTACGGGAGTTCCTATGGTGCGCATCGCCACCAAAGTTATGCTGGGAATCAGCCTGAGGGAGCAGGGATATAAGACAGGCCTGTACGGCAAGAAGGCACTGGTCGGGGTGAAGGCCCCCGTTTTCTCGATGTCGAAGCTGACAGGCGTAGATACCTATCTTAGCCCCGAAATGAAGTCCACAGGCGAAGTAATGGGCATCGATCTGACTTATGAAGCGGCTCTAGCCAAGGCTTTGATTGCGGCAGGGCTGATGTTGCCCTCCCAGGGGGCATTGCTGTTCAGCATCGCGGACAAGAACAAGGCGGAGGCCCTGCCTATAATCAGGGGGTTCTATGATCTGGGTTACCAGATTTACGCTACTCGCGGCACGGCAGACATGATCAAAGAACACGACATGGACGTGAAAGCGATCAGCAGAAAACTGAATGAAGGGCATCCCAATATTGTCGAGATTATCGGGAGCGGCTCTGTAGTTGGCGTGGTCAACACAGTCACCGGCGGGCGAATACCGCTGCAGGATGGTTTCCATATCCGCCGCGCCAGCACCGAGCGGCGCATACCGTGCTTTACATCGCTGGACACGGCCGGCGCAGTGCTGAAGGTCCTTTCGCAGGGCTCGCAGAGCTACAATGTGAAACCGCTCTCACAATACTTAGGGTCTTAAGCATCCACATCCTTACCGGTGCGGGGAGTACGGCGTGTGTGTTGGCCATCCTTGATCCAGTCCTGTTATTGGTCCCGGTCTTTATTTTCGGGCAGTTTAGACCCCTGCTTGTGGATGATCTTTTCCACCAGTTCGAAAAGAATGAGTGTAAAAAATGCTATAAGCAGGAGCAGGAGCAAAGTCTGGAGGAATTCCTTGTGTACCAGGAACATGATTATGAATATCTCCAGCATCAAAACAGCGGTCTCAACAACCTTGCGGCGCACCATGTTGTCTATGATGAAGGAGAACATTATGACCTCCACCCAGCCTTCAGCGATTACCCCTATAGTAATAGCCTCCCAGGTGAGTGTACCTGGGGGCAGCACAAACGACATCCAGTGCAGGAAAAAGAAGGTGAAGATCGACTCAGGTATATATGAAAGGACGATGGCTAGGAAAGTGGGCATGCGGCCTCTGAGCAGACCGCAGAAAAAGCCCGTCATGGATTTGCCGAATATAATGGCAAGCCCGTATACGGGGCCGTAGATGCCGAAGACGGCCAGGTGAAAATAGGCGTATAGGGAGGCGAGTGCGGCCGTCAACAACCCGTACCAGGGCCCGAAGGTGATAGCTATGGCAAATGTCGCCAGGTGCGAGAAATCAAAGGTAACCTGGGGGTTGAGCGGGGTGAGCATACTGGAGAGATAGGACAGCAGGTTTCCCAGCGCCGCGGCGACTATGGCGATGCCCAGCCGCTGGGCCTTCTCGCTCTTAAGCACCTGGATCAGGTTCTGCACTCTCGACATATGATGCGGCTACCAGTATAGCATTTTTCTTATTCGTACAGTCCGCGCTTGCGGTTATCTTCCACGATACGATTGTATTCTTTGTCCACATCGATGCCGCGGTCCCTCAGCACTCGCTCCATCATTTCAACTGAATGCATGAGGTCGAGAAAGCGGTTCAGCCAGGTTTTCGGGTCGTCAGGGCTTTTCCTGTAATCTTCCGCCAGCTGGTTGTATTCCTCTGTGATCTTGTTGAATTCGCTTGCAGGGTCGAACTGACCCTTGATACGCGGGAACCTGAACAGATCCTTGACCTTGCCCAGGTGGCGCCGGAAGATGAATTTGTCGACATACCAGAAGACGCATGCCAGCAGGAGCTGGTTGAGCAGGAAGGCGGGGAAATCGGGTATACCCAGCTGTTGCCGCAACAGCACCTGGAGCAGGGCGCCGGCGATGCCGGAGAGAAGTATCCAGCGGCCGAAAACGTAAATGAACCACTCCTTTGAAAACATGGCATTCTCCCTTAAAAGAAATTTGCTGTTGATTGCAGACTATAGAACAGCTGCCAGCCGGTTATAGCCGTCTCATTCACATATATGATACAAAACGGCACCTGAAGGAGGCTAATCCATAGTAAACGCATACCGCCGCTCTGCCGGAGCGACTTGCATGCAAATCATAGAGACGGGCGCAAAAGCCGCGGTTACAATCCGTATTCTGAACGTCGTATAATCTCCAGTTGCAGGTCCCGCTGTAGCTTGGTGAAATAGCCGCAGTAACCGGAAATACGCACCATGAGGTCGGGATAAAACTCCGGATGCGCCATGGCATCTTTAAGCGTATCGGTATTCACGACGTTAAACTGGACCTGCATACCGCCCTTCTTGATATAGGTTTCCACGTAGTCAGCCATACGCTTTATCGTTGCTGCAAGCGTGTCTTTGGAAGAAGGCACTATACGCACGTTGAAGGCGATATTGTTGTTCAGGGTCTCAGGATCGAGCTGAGCCACGTCCAGCAGGTTGTCGAGCAGGTTGGGAGAGGCATCCGGGCTGGGTGTCAGTCCCGGCGTGAAGGGCGTACCGTCCAGCCGTCCATTGGGCAGGGCGCCGGTTACGCGGCCGTAAACCGTATGGTTGTTCATGGTCCACCAGCCGGTTGTGTACTGTCCTCCCCTGCTGTCGCGCTTTTTCCTAAAGAAATCGCTCGTCATTTTAGTGACCCGTCTGGCCATAGCGACCGCCTCAGGATTTCCTGATCCGAAACAGGGTACGCTGCTTTTAATAAGGGCGTGAACCTTCTCGTAGCCTGTGAAGTTGCTATCCAGGGCTTTCTTGAGCTCCGCGAGTGAGAAGCGTTTTTCATCGAATACCAGCTTCTTGACAGCCATAAGTGAATCCACCACGCTGGTGAGACCTACGATGGTGATGCCGCTGGAGTTATATTTGGCGCCTCCTCGGGTGATATTGCGGCCTTTTTCAATACAGCCGTCGTAAAGGGAGGACATGAAAGGTTCGGGAAAATGGATATTTTCGAGATTCTCCAGCTGTATATCGCCGACAACCAGCTGGTCGAACAAAAACAGACACTGTTTGTGAAAAGCTTCATAGAATTCCTCAAATGTTTTAAAGGCGCCGTCCTCGATCTTTCCGGTTCTGGGGCCCAGGTCCCATCTCATGAGAGGGTGTGTGCCGTTATTCAAGGCCATCTCCAAAGCTGCTACCAGGTTCACATTGCCGCTGGCGGTGGAGGCATACCATTTTCCTGGTATGGAAGGTTCAACGCACCCCGTGGGGGTCCAGTCGCGGAGATCCTCCACAGGTATATCCCCGTGAGCAGACAGGGCCCTGATCATGGCCTCGTCTCCATGTATAGCCGGAGTTGCGCCCGTGATATAGTTGACCTCGCACAGCCTTTCCAGGAAGGCGCGGCTGTTCTTGCCGGGATTATAGCGCGCGTGCATGTTGGGATCATTCATGGTGAGCATCTCCGTCACCTTGAGGATGATATAGGACATGTCGTTCACGGCGTCCTCCCCCG
>JBAZLT010000047.1:0-8920 GCA_041650115.1 Dehalococcoidia bacterium
CATTTTGATGCCGCGCATTTCCTGCGCGGCTACCGGGGGAAGTGTGAGAAACTGCACGGACACAGGTATAGAGTAGTTGTTAAACTGGTGTCCCGCAAATTAAACCAGGCGGGGCTCGCCTATGATTTCACCGAATTAAAGAAGCAGGTCAGGAAGGTTACAGATGGTTACGATCACCTGTGTCTTAATGATATAGAGCCGTTCGACCGGGTTAACCCCTCAGCGGAAAATATTGCATCAACCATCTATAATGCGCTGAAGCCTGATCTGGCCGGAAAGGCAGATCTTGACAGTGTGGAGGTCTGGGAATCGCCCGAGTCTTGCGCACTTTACCGCCCGGGGTAAAATCTCAGGCGCTCATATCGGGCGGAAGCAGGTTGGGTATGCTGTCCTTGATTTGATATGTGTAGTTGCACTTGGCGCAGTATAGAGAGCCTGTGGTTATCTCGCCGTCGCTTTTTTCATCGACCTTGAGGTCGAGCGGCCCTTTGCAGACCGGGCAGACGATAATCTCCATTATCGATTCTTTCATATCTTCAATCCATATCCTTCGGGAGTTGCTATTAATCGACACTATTTTAACACATACTGTACTGAAAAAGGCGTATCAATAGTATTATTTAACCACCTTGTTTTTAAACAGGGGCGAAATAACTTTGAACTCAGGTATGCCGGCCCTCTGCAACAGCTGGAACACCGCTATCTCTGTAGTGGTGATGACCGCGCCCGCATCCCTCATCAATTTCAAGGCTTTTTTCCAGTCGGCTTTATACCTTGAGCATACGCCGTCGCTGACGACATGCACGTAATGGCCCTGTTGTAGCAGGTCTATCACCGACTGTAGCACACACACGTGCGCCTCGATGCCGGACACCAGAACATATTTCTTATTCAACTTCTTAAAGCTGTCACGAAAGGTCTGATCGCCCCAGCAGCTGAAGCTGAGCTTATCGATCGGTCTGTATTGTTCCTTGAGGCTGGACTTGATGGGATCGACGGTATTGCCCAGTCCCTTGCTGTATTGCTCGGTAACGATCACGGGCACCTTCATCGTTTCACAGGATTTGATTATGAGATCAACGTTGTTTTCGCAGTTGCTGTAAACGTCCTTTTTCATCGCTACCGCGAGATTGGTCTGAAAATCTATCAGCAGGAAAACCGCATCGACCGCATTGATCTTGAACTTGTCCATACCGGCAAGACCTCCTCGATAAAGTGAGTACCTGTTGATATTACAGAGTGACGGCGGGCCCTGTCAAAGCCAGCCTTATTTGCCTGTGCCACAAGAATTAAGTATTATTCGTTTAAGCGCAAAAACGATTTAATCCGGATTGGTGAATCGAGGGAGGTTATTATGGCTATCGAGCATGTGGCTGGCAAGAATGCAGGCAAGTTGATGCTTTATGCACTGAGCACGTGCATCTGGTGTAGGAAAACCAAGCAGTTGCTGACCGATCTGGGCGTCGAGTACGACTATGTGTTCGTTGATCTGCTTCAGGGACAGGAGAAGGAGCAGACCATCGCCGTGGTTGAGAAATGGAATCCCGACTGCTCTTTTCCAACGCTGGTGGTAAATGACAGCAAGAGCATTGTCGGCTTCAAGGAGAAAGAGATCAGGGAGGCCCTTAAGCTGTGAGTGCGGATGACACCATCACCCCGGATGAGATCGAGGAAGCTTATCAAAGATGTAAAAAAGACGCTGAAGCGGGTGGTTACCATGTTAACCCCGACGCAGATTTTGCCCGCGGCCTTGTGAGCGGTCTGCTGGTCAACCAGGCTCGTTACGGATACCAGTCGTGTCCCTGCCGTCTGGCAAGCGGCAAGAAGGAAGAAGACCTGGATATTATCTGCCCCTGCGATTACAGGGACCAGGATGTGGTTGAATACGGGGCCTGCTACTGTGCGCTGTATGTCTCTCAGGACGTACTGGACGGAAAACAGGAGCTGAGTTCGATTCCCGAAAGGCGTCCGCCGCGCTCGATCCGCCGCAAGACGGCCGCTCCCGTATTATCGGGGCCTATTCAGGTGCCGATGCCCGTGTGGCGATGCAAAGTATGCGGATATCTCTGCGCTCGCGACGGTCCTCCGGAGATCTGTCCCATTTGCAAAGCCAAGAAAGAACGGTTTGAACGTTTCCTTTAATATCCGGATACTACCCCTGCCTGGCATTCTTCAGAGAATAATATATTGCTATAAGGACGAGACCGGCCAGCAGCAGGGAACCTCCGTATATCATGACGATACCGTTAAAATCCTGAACCAGTCGTAACAGCCAGTCTTTGACCAGCGGAGGCAGGTTGAACTGTGAGGTCAGCGATTGCCCCAGGCTGAAGATGGGCAGGGTGATGATGAATTGAAGGGCTCCACTGACGGTTGTGATCAGGCCCAGTTCGCCCAGAATGAATCGGGCCTTGCGCGCTACGAAAACAATGACAACGGTCAGCGCGATTATAAATATTAACAGGGGCACCAGACAGTACATGAGGACAACGATAAGCGATTTGAGTGCAGCCAGCTGCCCGAGCATGTCGAAAAGGCCGTTTATTTGCGCGGCATCCACGTTTTTAAAAATCGAGTCCGCATTGACGCCCAGTATCTGAAACAGGGGACTGAGGACGGGCAGGTCCATCAACGCCTGCATATGAGCGGACAGGTTGTCCACCGCCGGTTTCTGTGCGGCTAAAGTCTCCAGCAATTTGCCCCGTTTTAGACTCTCTAGAATATATGCATACATATTCCGCACGCCGGAGTACAGGGCACCTTTTATTTGCGGCTCGAAGTTGACCACCGCCAGTTCAGCGGATCTGGCCAGAATTGGATTATTAGGAGCTATACTCTCCTTGATCCAGCTGTTTACCATGGCCGCGACATCGAGATCATAAACATAGGAAGCTATGTGATCTGGATTGAGAACGGTTTGCTGAAGCCCCAGAACCGGTCCGAATAAAACAAGGGAGATAACCAGCAGTATCCCCAGAATTACCAGCAGCGCTTTCTTAAGAGGCGATATCTCCGGCGTATTGTGGAAATAGCCTGTAAACCCTGTCTGCATTTTGCTTCCCCCTTATCAGTTTATTTAGAGAACGTGAGGTATATGTCGTGCGCCCATTGTATCATCGCCGTGACACATTGCCAAAGGCATGTTGATTAGGAACGGTGCTTGCGATAATATAATACGGCCGAAAATGAAGATACCCGACGGTTCATAACGCTCGTTTCAAATTGCCTATCCCGCCATGAATGATCGAAAGAAGATACAAGAACTTAACAGGCTTGCCTGGCTGCAAAGGCAGGGCTCCGTCTACTTTCCCTTCTGGGACATGATCTTTAAATACCCCCCGCTGGCCTGCTTCAACGCGCTGGTCAAGTTGAAGGCGCGCCTATTTAATTCCTGCATCATACATACGATTGGGGACAGCCATGTTAAACCCTTTATCTACCGCTGTCCCTTTCTGGTGCACCATATATCGCAGGCAACGGCACACAATCTGATCAAGCAGGGAAGCTTTACAAAGTCCTCGGAATACCTGGCCCTTTTCCTTAAAAGGGTGAATAAGCAGCGGGATGTTGTATTCCTGGTTTTCGGCGAAATAGATGCCAGGGTCCATATATATCTGCAGTACGGCAAGAGCGGTAAAACGGTCAGCATTGAAACCTTGATTGACAACACGGTGGCCAGATACGGCCTTGCCATACAGCGCATTAAGGATGAGGGTTACGCCGTTTGCATACACGGCATACCGCCTGCAGCCAGCAAGGAGTTCATTACGGCCCTGCCGTTTGCAGGAAATGCCAGGGAGCGGAGCGAGATATCCAGGATATTCAATGAGAAGCTCAGGGCCTACTGTGAGAGTGTCGATGTGCCCTACGTGGATATTCAATCGATCGCATCCGACAGCAATGGTTTTATCAAGAAATATTACCTGGCTGATGAGGTCCACTGTAACAGCAGGATCGTGCCTTTTACCAGAAAGACGATTGCAGAGGCGTTCAGGGGAACAAAGAAGATTCGGTAAGTTAGTCAGGAGTAAGTTAATAAAAGGGCCGGCCCCGCTTCCTGGGGCCGGCCCTTTTCAGTTTAGCTCTCTATGCCGGCTATTCTCTTGGCCATGTTCTTGCGTGACTCGATGTCATACTGCGTGGTTATGGCGATCTGCTCCATGACGGGTGAGCCGCCGCCGTGGAAGCCGCCCACCTGCGCGATGCCGCCGGTGGCCGAGCAGAGCATGTCACCCACATGCATCCAGAGTTTAATGGCATCATCGATTTTTATATCAGGATTGCGCATAGTATATTTCTCAAGCAATGCTTTGGTCTCCGGATTAAGGAAGTCTGCCTCATGGGGGAAGGTGGCGGGTATGCCGCCGGCTATGTCGCAGAGTATCTCAGCCTCGCGGTAAACGGCCTCGCCGGTCAGACAGCGTCCCACATTGCAGTAGATCGAATTGGGGATGAAGCTGCCGGGACCGTAGGGAACGAAGCCGAAACCCGGCATGTAGACCTCGGGCTTGCCCATCTCAGAAGCGGTGAATCCGGCTGCGTATCCGAGCTCGGATACCATAATAAGCTCCGCAAATTTCTCACGGACATGTCCGGCCTTGGAAATGCCGTTGTACTCGGCGGCCAGCGCTACCGTACCCAGCATCAGATCTCCGATAGCAGGCTTGCAGCCGGAGTAGCTATGACGATGGAAAAGCGCGAAAAGTAGCGCGCCTACGGCCCCGTGAATGGTCTCCCCGGCCACGAACACCCTTTCCCAGGGAATGAATACCTTGTCGAAGATGGTGTATGAGTCGGTCGCGCCCTGCATGACCCCTTTCTTGTAGTGGTTGCGTTCCCTGAGGTTGTGGATGGTCACGACCTGCTTGATGCCCTCCCAGTCAGCCGGGATGGCGAAGGCCACCGCCCAGTCCTTTTCCTCGGGCAGAAGCGCCCGTGTGGGCACGACCACGATCTCGTCGGCCGTTGAAGCCTCAGAGTTGTGCACCTTGCAGCCGCTCACAACGATTCCGTCGCTCTTGCGTTCCACAATGTGAAGGTATAAATCGGGGTCCTTCTGCTGGCTGGGCCTCTTCATGCGGTCGCCTTTGACGTCCGTCTGTGCACAGCACCCGACCAGGTCCTTGGTCTGGAAGTTCTCGATCCATTTGCGGAAGTTCTTATGGTACTCGGTCGCTCCCTTATTCTGTTTATCGGCCTCGAAGGATATGGCGTTACAGGCATTGGACCCGTCGATGCCCATGCAGCGCTGTATGCAGCCGCCCACCTGCTGGCAGAGGGCGCGTGTCATGTCCTGCTTCTTGTGCAGGTCCTCCTTGCTCTGATGGATGTGTGTGAAGCGGTTGATGGTATTTCCGGTGATGTGGCTTTTGGCCAGGACCAGGTCCTGGAACCTCGGGTCCTGGGCGAAATCGTAGGTCGATCCGATGATGTTGATGGTGTTCATCTGCAGCTCATCGGTGCGGTCGATCAGATGGCCGTCGAAATACACGTTGCGGCGCATCTTGCTCAACCTTTCAATGAACTGCTTCTTGGTGCTGAGTGTTTTGATGCCGGGTTTGCTGCCTGTCGTCATGATTCCTCCTAATCTGTTAAATAGTTATCTCCGCCGTTCTTGATTTCTCGAGTTGCGTGAGGGTCAGTTTAATCTGTTCTACGGTATAGCTCTCAAGTGTATAATACCTTTTAAGGTACCATCCGCGGTTGGCCCAGGCGTTGGCCATGGCCACGATATTATGCGCTACCAGCCTGGTGTTGCATGCGGCAAACTCGCCCCTGTCTATCCCGGCCTGTATCAATCGTGCAAAATGTTCCACAACCCTGGACTCGGCCTGGTAAACTATATGTCGCTCACTCGTGCTGAGTGAAAGCATGATGTGGTTGATGAAGTTGTGAAAGTCGCGATATGTCTCCACGATATCCAGGTAGGCCTCAATTGACTTCGCAAGCTGCCGGGCAGGCATTTCATGCCTCATTTCTTCATCGAAACGTTCCAGCGACTGGCTGGTAAGGTCGGAGGCGAAGTTGATAATCAGATACAGGATGTCCTGTTTTGAGCCTATATAGTGGTAGAGGCCGCCCGTGCTCATGCCCAGCGCCGTTGCCAGCTCGCGGGTGCTGATGTTGTTGTAACCCTTCCTGGCGATCAGCTCGGTGGCAACCCTGACGATGTGGTTGCGGCGCTGACTTACCAGCTCAGTGTCGTGGCTGAATGTTCTGACCTTTCTCATCCCACAGACCGAACGCTCTGTCGTTATGAGTATATCTTATCATAATAGGGCGGTTGATGAAAGCGGGAATAAAGTCAGGATGTGATGTATAATTGTCTGGATATTCCGATAAGTCTGTTGGGACTGCAAGCGGTGGACAGGGGACGAACGTGAGCAGCATGCTGATTAATTGTCGCAAGTTTGCGATTTAACTGTATGGCCGGAGGATCGATCACATGAAAGGTGAGACGGATATTCTCAATTACATCGGGGGCAAATGGCTGCCCTCCAGGTCGGCAGCCATGCAGGACGTAATAAACCCGGCTACCGGAGAAGTGCTGGGGCAGGTGCGACTCTCCACTGCCGAAGAGGTTAAGAATACTGTGGATGCGGCGTTCGACGCTCTGCCTTCATGGCGAAGGACTCCGGCAACCGAGCGTGTGCAGTACCTGTTCAAGTTGAAGAACCTGCTGGAAGATAATTTTGAGGACCTTTCGCGCATGATCACCAAGGAGTGCGGCAAAACGCTGGAGGAGGCCAGGGGTGAAACGCGGCGGCTGATCGAGAATGTTGAATCTGCCTGCGGCATTCCCCAGCTGATGCAGGGCTACAACTCAGAGGATATAGCCCGCGGCATTGATGAGGTCATGATCAGGCAGCCCGTGGGCGTGTGCGCCGTGATTGCACCGTTTAATTTCCCGGGGATGGTGCCCTTCTGGTTTCTCCCCTATGCCGTTGCCTGCGGCAATACCTATGTGGTCAAACCGTCCGAGAAGGTGCCCTGCACGCTGCAGAAGGTGTTCAGGCTGATTGAGCAGGCCGGATTCCCGCCCGGAGTGCTCAATCTCGTCAACGGCGCCAAGGACGTGGTGGATGGTCTGCTGGATAATCCGGCCATACGGGCTGTGAGCTTTGTGGGATCGACGCCTGTGGCCAAATACGTATACAGTCGTGCCACTGCCGCCGGCAAGAGGGCGCAATGCCAGGGCGGCGCCAAGAATCCCATCGTCATTATGCCGGATGCAGATATGGAGATGGCGGCGCGCATAACGGCCGACAGCGCGTTCGGCTGCGCCGGCCAGCGCTGTCTGGCAGGATCGCTGGTCATTACCGTAGGGGAGGCTAAAAACCGTTTTACAGAGGCGATTGTTGAGGCGGCCAGGACGAGAATCGTCGGATACGGCCTGGACGAAAAGGTGCAGATGGGGCCTGTTATTACGCAGCAGAGCAAGTCCAGAGTTGAACATTTCATAGGACAGGCCGAAAAGGAAGGGGCGCGGGTGCTGGCCGACGGCAGGGGAACTGTTATCAAGGGTTATGAGAAAGGCAGCTTCGTGCGTCCCTCTGTTCTGGATGGGCTCCCGCCCGAGGGCGAGGTGGCCACCACCGAGATATTCGGCCCGGTGCTGGGACTGATACATATGGAGGGTATCGACCGGGCTATAGAGCTTATCAACGCCAGCCGTTACGGCAACATGGCCTGCATATTCACCGACAGCGGCGCGGCGGCCAGAAAATTCCGCTACGAAGCAGAAGTGGGCAATATGGGTATCAACATCGGCATAGCGGCGCCCATGGCCTTTTTCCCCTTCAGCGGATGGAAGGACAGCTTCTTCGGCGACCTGCACGGCCAGAGCCTGGACGCCGTGGAATTTTTCACCCAGAAAAAGGTTGTCGCCGAACGCTGGCCCAGGGAATGGACGCGCAAATTTTAATTAGCTGATTAAAAAGAGGAGATGCTGTAGACCGTGATTTATGATCAGATGGCCGCAGCGCGACAGGAACGCGTGGCGGCTATTGTAAAACATGGCAGCCTGGACGCTGCTCTGGCCAGCCCGGGCTACCCGCGACGGCACGACCTGACGCTGTCCGAGGCCGTGGTGCTCGGCCTGTTAAGGCAGGATGTGCGCACCTACTTCGCCGTATTCGGCCACGGAAGCACGGATGTGGCGGAGGTGTTGAGAGTGTATCAGGATGCAGGACTGGTCAGGGTGCTCAATGTGCGCAATGAGATAGAGGCGTCGCATGCGGCATCAGCGCTACGCTGGGCTACCGGTAAGAAGGCTGCGGTCATTACTTCCATCGGCCCCGGCGCTCTTCAGGCCATGGCCGCCTCGCTTGTCCCCTCCTCCGACGGCCTTGGAGTCTGGTACCTTTTCGGCGATGAAACCAGCGAGGACGAAGGCTTCAACATGCAGCAGATACCCAAGTACGAGCAGGGCCTTTTCCTGCGGCTGTGTTCCAACATGGGCCATGCGTATACCCTGCATACACCTCTAGCGGTCTCCACCGCCCTCAGGAGAGGTCAGACCGTCGTCGATCATCCCTATCGGGCAGGCCCATTCTTTTTACTGCTGCCCATGAATACGCAGGCTGTCGTGTTGAAGCAATTTGTGCTCAACGAACTGCCTCAAAAGGTATCGATCTTGACGGGAGCGGCGGAAGGCGATTATGCCACTGCCGCGCACATATTGAGAGAAGCAAAGCGGGTGATCGTGCGCGTGGGCGGAGGCGCGCGTGGCGCCGGGCGGGAAATCAGCGAGATGCTGGACCTATGCGACGGCGTAGCCGTGGTTTCTCCTCTGGCCAGCGGCGTGGTGCCGTACAGCAATCCCCGCAATATGACTGTAGGAGGCTCCAAGGGCACGCTATGCGGCAACTATGCCATGGAGAATGCGGACCTGCTGCTGGCAATCGGCACGCGCTTCGTA
>JBAZLT010000048.1:0-8877 GCA_041650115.1 Dehalococcoidia bacterium
GGGTCGGTTTGTCCTGGCCACCAACGATCTTGATTTGTCGCCAGACACGCTCCTGGACTATTACAAAGGACAAGGTGCGGTTGAACGGGGATTTCGATTCCTGAAGGACAAGTCGTTCAGAGTCTCCGAAGTGTACCTCAAGAAGAATTCACGGATCCAGGCTCTGGCCATGATCATGGTGTTCTGTCTGTTCATCTATTCGATGGTGGAATTCCGTTTGAGACAGGCTCTGGACCGTGCTGGTGAAACCGTCGTGAGCCCGACGAAAAAGCAAACTCAACGGCCGACTTTGAAGTGGGTCTTTTTCCTGTTTCGGAGGGTGAGGGAATACTCTGTTGTGGCAGAGGGAAAACGGATAGCCAAAATATCTAATTTATCCGGAGATTTGGTGAAAATACTCGGTTTGCTGGGGCCGCCTTATGAAAAATATTATTTTTGAAAGGAGACCTGCGGAATGTGGGTTAAGGTAAGAAATGCAAGGATTCTTTTCTTTCAAAAAAATTGGGAATGGACTATTCGCAAGATGAAGAGGGGGGAAATCACCCTGGCCGCAATCACCCGACCTGGATGATATCCTCTCTGACCGTGGTGTTGCTCACCATTCTCCTGTCCTGGATCTTCCACACCGTGAGGGTAACTGAATAGGTCCCGGCCTTTTTGTAGGTATGGGTGGGGTTGGCGGTCCGGGAAATTCCTCCGTCCCCGAACCGGTAGAGATACCTGATAGGGCTTCCTGATGACGCATCGGTGAACCTGACGGAAAGAGGTGCGGCACCAATCGTCGGGGATGCCGTAAAGTCAGCAACGAGAGGGACGCCTGTTCCCTTCGTGACCACGATTGTCTTTGCCACGCTGTCCTTCTCCATCTTTCTCGTCTCGGGATTGACTTTCCCTACCGTCAGGGTGACGGTAAACTCTCCTGCCTTCCGGTAGGTGTGCGAGGGGTTTTTCCCCACTCCCCTGGATCCATCGCCAAAGTCGTACAGGAACAGGATCGGGTTCCCTTTCGACTGGTCTGTGAATTTTACTGTCAGCGGTGCATTGCCTGTTGCAGGTTCTGCTCTGAAGTTCGCAGAAAGACCCTCCGTTCCGCTGAGCTTCACCACCCAGTAATCCAGTCCGCCGTGGTTCCCGGTAACGTCTCCATCAGTGGACGAGGAGTCGCCGATCAGGAAGAACTGGCCTTCCACGGATGGATCAGGCTTGATGGTCTGGCCCCTGTCAAGTCCTGACCCTCCGAAGCACCGCTCCCACACGATCGCACCGGTCTTATCGAACTCGACAGCCCAGAAATCACCATTCCCGGCATTTTCACTGACATCACCATCGGTCGAGTAGGAGACGCCGAGCGCCACATAGTTCCCACTATCGGTCATCTCGAGGTCGTACGCATGATCGTAGTCCGAGCCCCCGAAGCACTTCTGTGCAAGAAGGTTCCCGGAAGGTCCGGCCAATTCCCACCAGTAATCGAATGAACCATGGTTCCCGGTAACATCCCCGTCATTCGAGTTGGTATATCCCATCACGGCAAAATTTCCGTCAGGAGTGGTAAAGATCTCCCGGCCTTCGTCGTGGAGGCTCCCCCCAAGGCACTTTTGCCAGAGCAGGTTTCCTGAAGCATCAAGCCGGAATAACCATGCATCGTAGAACCCGTGGTTTCCGCTGACATCGCCGTTGTTCGAGTTCGTATACCCGACAGCAAGGTAGCCTCCACCAGGAAGAGCAAGGATATTATCGCCGAAATCATCTCCCGATCCGCCGAGCAACCTCTCCCAGGTGATGTTTGCATGCGAATCTGTCTTCACCACCAGGACATCGTAGCCGCCATGATACGCCGGGTCTCCCGGGATGGAGTACGACTGTCCAATCATGATCATTCCCCCGTCAGGGGTCTCTTTGCCATCCATGGCAAAACTGCCGCTTCTCCCCGGGTAACACCCTTTCCAGAGGATAGAGCCCTGCTCGTTGACCTGCATGTTCCATATTACGACATCGTCTTCATTGTCAGAGAAATCACCGTCATGCGACCAGGTGTAGCCAGAGAGCAGGAGGGTGCCATCACTCAGTCGCTCGATACAGGTGACATGATCGTCATTCGATCCCCCGATGGTCTTGACCCAATCTTTCTCCCCGGACGCATCGAGTTTCGCGATCCAGACATCGGTCATCCCGTACGAGACCGTGATATCCCCGTTTACCGAGGTGGTGTCACCGACGGCAATGTAACCCCCGTCGTTCGTGGGCTGGAGAGATTTTGCATACTCTTCCCCGGTTCCGCCGAGAGATCTCTCCCATCCGATCCCGGGACTGGCTGCAAGTGCTGGGACTGCTGCCAGGCAGAGCACGATGAGAACTGCGGCAATCCCTGCACCCGTGGAATTCCTCATCATGCCGTCACCCCCGTGGTGAGAGTTGCAGTATTTTTCGCTTGTCCGCCGGCATAATTCGCCTGTCCATAGGCAGTCGTGGTTAAAGGATCCTTGGCACTTGATGTTACCTTGTAGGTCGTCGTGATCGTGATGTTGGTCCCGAGGCGGAGTGCGCCGGTGTCCGGGAGATGTGGCGGGTCCCATATCGCGGTATCCGGGGCGGTGTATTGGGGTGCATAATTCGCGGAGATGAAGGAGAGCCCGCCGACTGGCTGGAAACTCATCCTGGCATACGCTCCCTCAAGGTCCTGCGTGCCATCGTTCCTGATAACGAAGGTGAACGTGATCTCCTCCCCACGCATGACAGTGGCTTTATTCGCAGAGATGGACCCATCAAGCGAAGGGCCTCCCTGGACCGAGATCAGGAGGATCCGGTTGCCTTTCACCGCGATATTTCCGGCTGCCTGCCCGGATGCTTCGGCAACCGCAGTGTACTGCCCGTTTGCGGTGTCCGGGATCTTCCCGGTCACCAAGTAGGACCTGGTCTCCCCGGGAGAGAGTATGCCTGCATCCCACCTTACGGAATTGCCGGAGACCGTCCCGGCCGGGGTGCTCGAGACGTATGTCATGGAGTACGGGAGATAGCCGGAGACCGCGACACCGGAAACCTGCCCGGGGCCGGTCGCCCTGACAGTCACGTTGAAGGTGACCGTGCTCCCGGGGCGGATACTGGCCGGAGCATCGATGGTCACGAGGAGCGATGCGTTCGCAGGAGGGCTCGTGCTTGCCGTCGCATACCATCCCGGCGGCACGACGAGGTCCTGTGAAAGGGCACCAGCAGTGGACCCGGCATTCTGTCCGACCTTCCACCAGTTGACGTTGAGTGCTTCCTTGTGCGGGTTCCACGCGACAAACGTTGTCTGGCCCTGACTCGAAGTGAAGGCGGCGCAGAGCGGCTGGGAGAGGCCCTTCGATGCAGCATCTCCGGAATATGCGAAGTACGAGAAGTCAGGGGTCCCGTAGGCATCGATCGCCCAGAACCAGTTCAGAACCTCCGACGGGCTCGTGGCATCATCGATGTGGTCCTTCATGGCATTCCACCAGGTCCCAAGGTCGTATGGGTAATGACCTGGAGTGGTGTTCCTGGAGGACTGGACCAGGTCCCAGTACCAGCGGGACGGTGAGGTTGTGATCCCCGTTGCCGACTTGTCGGTGATCCCAACGAGGGCACGCTGCTGGTTCACCACCGCAAGATAGGGCACTCCCGAGGGATCCGTCTTGTCACAGAAGCCGCCGTTCGGGGCATGATCAAGGGCACGTTCCATCAGTTCGACATACTTTGGATTCCTCCCGAACGAGAGGGTGTAACCCGCCATCGGGAGCCACATGTTGTACATAGAGGACGTGGGGGAGATCCCGAACTGCGAGGCGGTCTGGACCACGGACTGGGGCATCTTCGGGGCAAAGGAAGTCGCCTTCGGGTACCCGTCCGGCATCACCGGCCAGGTGGAGGAGACCTTTGGATTGCCCCAGTTATACCAGCGGTCCCACATCGTCTCGCCAGGGTTGTACTTGTTTGCATCATCGGGGATGCTTACCGATGCGATATAGTCGCCGTGTTTCGACCACTTCGCAGCGGTCGGCTGGGCGATCCCGGTCGAGTCGGGGACGTACGCAAGAGTTTTGTCGAACCAGTAGGCGTCTGCGTTATAGAGGTTCGTGGTATACAGGTATATCCCGGTGTCTGCGATATCCTGGCGGTTCGTCACCGTCCCCCACATCGCGATCCCTGCCCACGCCTGCATCGATTCGCCGAGGGAGTTGTCGTCCTTCCCGTCTTCGAGGAGCGAGCCGACGCCAATCCCGCCGCCCGGGCCGGTCTGGGGCAACCCCTGCGTCCACGCCTGTCCGGCCCACTGGTCGAAGAAGTTCATCTTGGAGTACTTCAATTGCGGGTGGGAGTAGTACGCCGCGGCACGGTCCGGATCGTATGCAATCGACATCACGAGCTGGTCGACAAACGAGCCATAATTGTCCCGGCCTGCCCAGGACGGATCGAACCATGCAGCCTGTGCGGCTGCGGTGATCAGGTACCCGTTCTGGTAATGGATGTCATTCCATTCCGCAACCGTGCCGAAGCCGTCCTCTCCCCACTCCCTTGGGTAGGTTACATCGTCAGGCATCGGCCAGTATCCGTAGGCGGGATGGGCATTGTCGGTATCCGGTCCCTGTGCAGGATACATGTGCAGCGTCCCCAGCCTCGGGTCGGAGAGGAAGTAGTACGGCGAGTACTGGTTTGTCGAACCGGCGGTATTTTTTCCGGTCCGGAACGGTGTCTGCTGCGTGTAGAGTGCGAAGAAGTCCTCGATACCTTTCAGGTTCCTCGACAGGGCCAGGGTCGGGTCGTACGGATTTTTGTATGACGTGTTGTACCATTCGGTCCCTTTCCACTTGTCTGACGGGTTCCAGGGAGTCACATTGAACTCAGTGATCCCGGTAATCTCGGGATTGGTGGCAGCAACCGAACCGAGCCCCTTCTCGATTGCGAGTTTCGCCGACATGTACCGGACCTTCTTCGCGAGGTTGTAGGCTGCGTCCTGGTCGCCGCCGTCGATCATCGTGAAGAGCGGCGGATCGGACCCGAGGCTCTTCTTGGTGTACCCCTCTTCGTCGTTGTTGACGATATGCCAGAGCGGGACCCCATCCATCGTCTCGTTCCTGTCTATCACGGGCATGAAGGGGATAAGGTTATTGTACACGTACGTAGTCGAGAAGGAGGAGACAGCGACCGGGTGCAGCTTTCCCTTCGCAATCCAGTACTGGTAGTGGCCATTGTTTACGGCAGGCATGGATGATACCCACGGGCCTGGAGTGGAGGGCCCGGCCGTGTCGGCCGCAAGGTTCCCGTCATAGACCGGCTGGTTCCTTCCGTCATTGAAGGTCTCGTACTGGTGCCGCTGGAGGAGCATGACGGTCTTTCCGGCTGCCCCGGTCCCGGTCGGCCCGAAGTTCTCGGTCGTCGCCTTGTAGGTGGTATGGAGGAGCCCGGTCGTCCGGTCCACGCTGTACGTGACTTTCGTATCGGTCACGTAGTTGTAGGCATAGGGAGCGATTGACTTCGCCCATGCAGAAGACTCCGAGAGTGCCTGTTTACGGGTAGGCATGTATGCGTCGGGATTTGCCGATCCCCTAGGGTATGCAACGACCGGGAGGCCGGCGATCACGAAGTGGCGGGATCCGCCGGCTGATGCCGGGGTGAGCCAGATCCCGCGGTCCGGGTACTCGGAGACCTGGAACGAGGTAGTGTCATAGAAGACTGCGAAGTAGTTCCAGTTCGTGGTCGTCTTGTCCATCACCCCGCCAAGAAATGCCTTGTCCTGGTTTGTCCCGACGAGGTAGCACCCGAGGCCGGGGACTCCGGTGTCTATCTGAGAGACATTCACATGGCCCCGTTCAAGGTTGAGCGTGTTGAATGGGTTCTCGGTATAGAACTGGAACGCCATCGACTCGCCGGCCGGAATATTCTTCCAGGTGAACCACGAGAACGGCGACCCTTTCGCCATCGTCAGCTTCAGCTGCTCGGTCGAGCCTTTTCTGTCGAGGAGGAAGTCGATGTCCCAGTCGCCCATCCGGTCGGTGACAAGGTTGTCCGGGAAGGCGTCGCCCCACCCGGGCTCGGTCGCATTCAGGTCCGCGGCAGGAAACACCCGGAGCCCTGAGACCCACTGGCCTTTCTGGCTGATCTCCCTGGTCTTGCCATCCGGCGAGAACGTTGTCGATCCCTCAGTGCAGGAGTTCTGCCCGTACTCCGCACCGTCAGCCGCTGCAGGGATCGGCATCGAGAAGACGAGGCCCTTCACACGTCCCTGGCCGTCGACATTCGCGTACCTGTTCCGGAACGTCAGCGAGAGCGGGTCAGCGTAAAGGGTCGACTGGACGAACGGTGTTGCGACCTTCACGAACTTCTCGGTCGGGGACTTATAATACGCCCCGGTGTAGTTCAGCGTGTTGTTCGGCCAGATCGTATAGCCAGCCCATGAATGCAGGCCGTACACGAGCTGCCCGTCCCTCATGTTATCCGTCACCGGTGCATATTCAGCATAGACTGGTGTCGGGTTCAGGCACCAGTTACACGCAAACAGTTCGCTCCCCCGCCACCTGCAGTTGTCCGCCCGCTCGGTCTGGACAAACGCCTTACCGAGCTGGATGGTGTCCGCGGTGACCAGCCCCGAGAAGGTGAAACTGAGGATGAAAAGGAGGGAGAGTACTTTCAGAAAGGGTCCTCTCGACATGGTATGGTGAACGTCGGGATGGATTGTATTTATAGGTGGTGGAGTGTGGAAACGTTTGAGGATTGGCCAGGTCATTTTTTTTTATTGTGAATAAGACTGAAAAGAAACCAGATGAACGGAATAAAAAAACCGGGGACTATCTCTTCCCATGCTCCCCGATAAGGTACCCACCAAGCCCGATCATCCAGATGATGAGGGGATACGCGACGAAGCGTTCCGTTCCCCCGTCGCCAAGGATGGGAATGAACACCGATGAGAGGAACAGGAAGACGAGCGTAATAACCCCGAGAAGGGCGAGCAGGTAACAGAACGGTGCCCGCGTCATTCTGGATGAGACGATTGCCGCAAGGCCCCCGGAGATAAAGGTCAGGAGTGCGAAGAGCGGGTGGAAGAAGGCATTGTTGCCGGGGAATATACCCACGCCGAGGATTCCGATTCCGAGCAGTGCGGGAAAGAGGACAAGGTACCACTTCGTTCCGGTCCGGAAGAGGATGAGGGATGCCGCAAGGATGAGCAGTCCGCCGATGACCATTGTTGCATTGAAAATAGATGCCGAGGGCTGGTAGCTGATACTTACCGGGAGAGGCCTAGTCGCACCGAGGTCGCTTATCTCGCTGTTCGCAGTCGTGTATCCGGCAGGGTAGAAAATTTCCGCCGTGATGATGCCCATCAGAATGATCGCTCCTGCAATGAACAGGAGAAGGCCGGGCAGGGCTCCGAACCCGGGGAATATACACTTTTTCATGTTCATATCAGATCAAAGGGTGGTTGGAATCATTGCGGCATAAAATGACATGAAACACGAAAACCAGTTTTTTTCACCGGGTTGAAACCATTCTTGATGGCCTTAATCAGATTGAGAGATATCCAATACTGATCGTGGAACATGCCTGGTGATCCACGGTTCCATGACAACCCGCTGATCCTTTAGTGAACCTCTTACCTGCTCTGGAATACGGGGGACCCATTCGTATCCCCTCCATCCTGCATGACCCGGATTTGAATGCCATCCTCGGGTAATATGAGTGCTGTTCCGAAATCCATTTTTCATGCATGTCGCTCGGACCGGGAATCATGTGGTTTTTTTGGTATCAGGGGTACACCCCATGGTATGGCCGATGATGGGCCGGATGCCTGTCTTGAGGAGATCCTGGCCCTGCCCGGGAACGATCGTTGGGAGATTGACCGTGCCCGTGTCGTCAGGAACCAGACAGCGTACGTGGTCCGGTCATTCGATGGCAATGCGCTCATCTTCGCGATCCCGCTTCTCGTATCCCATCCGCTCCTCCTGGAAATTCCACTCGATAGCCGGGGAGCGCCGGGTGCGGTTTCCTTTGTCATTGAACGAATCAAGGAGCGGGCGGGATCGGATGCAAATCTCGGGCCTCTCGTCGGAAAAGGTACAAGGTTTCCCCACCAGTTCGCATCATTTACTGAACCCTATACCATTGTCTTATCCCCGGCTTCCCTGGCATCCGATCTCTGGCATACCGGAGATCGAAATTTCGGGGACCTATGCGGAATCCACCTCCTCCTCAACGGGGCAGTCCCCTGTCCGCCGGCATTCTCCCGCAACGACGTTACACAAGTAACAGAAGCAGCCGCACGTCTCTGCGAAGCGGTTACCCGGATTGTATGCTCCATACCGGTCAGGGACCTGGAAACCGCCTGGATCATGACCCTGGATCAGGAGCTCTTGAGGGAATCACTCCCGGAGAGGGGGCTCGTCTCGTTCGTCGGGGACGGATCCAGGCTTGCCCGCCATTACACGCGATACCGGTGCTACTTCCGGACCGCCGGGCCGAAGGAAGGGATCAACATACCGTTCTGCTGCCCCCGGGAGCTTGAGCCGTACGAACTGGAACTTCCTGCCAGCAACCGGATCATCACTGGTCTTGGGATCCGGAAGAGGGAGGTGTTTGCGGTCGCCGGTTCGAATGCCCAGGGAAAGATCACGTTCCTCGAGGGGATCATTGCCGGCATGGATGACCATGCTGCCGGTGACGGGAGGGAACTCGCGGTCACCGTGCACGGGCTCTCCACTGCTGAGGCGATGAACTGCCAGCTGACCGGGGCTGACGTGAGCATGTTCTTCTCCGATCTCCCTCCCGGGATAAGCGGGACGGTGCATGCCGCATCCGGCATGGGCAGCGGTTCGATGAACATGGCCCACCAGGTCCAGAGGGCCATTGAGCGGCACACCCCAATCCTTATCA
>JBAZLT010000049.1:0-8831 GCA_041650115.1 Dehalococcoidia bacterium
TGCCAGAGATTTCAACGATAGAACGCTGTCCGAGCTGATGACCATGCTCAAAGAGCCTTCCAGCGAGCGCCAGTTCATAATGTACGAAGCCCTGCGCAAGGGGGCCAGTGTACGTTCACTATATGAGATCACCTACATTAAGGAATGGTTCATCCAGCAGATGAAAGAGCTGGTCGAACTCGAGGAAGAGCTGCTGAAATACAGGGGCAAGGCCCTGCCGGACAATCTGCTCAAACAGGCAAAAAGAGATGGGTTCGCCGATAAATACCTCTCCCAGCTTCTGCAGGTTTCTGAGAAAAAGATACGGGACCAGAGGCTGGCACTGGGCATGAAGGAAGCATGGGAGCCCGTCCCTGTGAGCGGTGTGGAGAATGCTGCCTATTACTTCTCCACCTATAATGCACCCGATAAAACGAAGAGCAGCAAGCGGAAAAAAGTCATGGTGCTGGGCGGAGGACCCAACCGCATCGGACAGGGCATCGAATTCGATTACTGCTGCGTGCACGCGGCTTTTGCGCTGCGTGACGAGGGATATGAGACCATCATGGTCAACTGCAATCCCGAGACTGTGTCGACCGATTACGATACTTCCGACAAGCTGTATTTCGAGCCCCTGACGGTGGAAGATGTGCTGAGCATCTATGAAAAAGAGAAGCCGGAAGGCGTGATTGTTCAGTTCGGCGGACAGACCCCTCTCAATATAGCCGAGGAGCTGAGCCAGTGCGGTGTGAGGATACTGGGCACAACTCCGGAGGTAATCGACCTGGCCGAAGACCGGGGCAGGTTCAGAGAGATGATGATGGAGATGAAAATACCCATGCCTGAATCGGGCATGGCCATCGATATAGAAGAAGCTCTCAAAGTCGCACGCCATATCGGGTATCCGCTCATGGTACGTCCTTCCTACGTTCTGGGAGGACGCGGCATGCAGGTGGTGCATGACGAGGAGATGCTGCGCGAATATGTCAGCGCAGCCGTGGGGGTAACGCCCGACCGTCCTATCCTTATCGACAAGTTCCTGGAGCACGCCATCGAGGCCGAGGCGGACGCCATTGCCGACGGTACGGATACCTTTGTCCCCGCCATCATGGAGCATATCGAACTAGCCGGGATACACTCGGGAGATTCGTCCTGCATCATTCCGCCGCTGAGCATTGCCGAAAAGCACAAGCAGACCATTCTCGAATACACTTCCCGCATAGCCCGCGAGCTTAACGTGGTCGGTCTCATGAATATGCAGTACGCCATCGCCCAGGATATCGTGTATGTGCTGGAAGCAAATCCCAGGGCATCTAGGACGGTCCCCCTTGTATCCAAGGTCTGTAATGTCTCCATGGCCCGCATCGCCACACAGCTTATGCTGGGCAAGAAGCTTACTTCGCTGGGGCTGATAAACCGCAAAATACCTCACTACGGCGTAAAAGAAGCGGTTTTTCCCTTCAATATGTTCCCCGAGGTTGATCCCATACTCGGCCCCGAGATGAGATCCACCGGCGAGGTACTGGGAATGGCGGACTCATTCGGCATGGCCTTCTACAAAGCTCAGGAGGCAGCCCGGCAGCGGCTCCCTGTCGGCGGCACGGTGCTGCTCAGCCTCAACAGCAAAGAGGTTCCCACCGCTCTCGATGTAGCCAGGAAGTTCAGTAAACTCGGATTCCGCATTAAAGCTACGCGGGGCACCCACGATTTCCTGGCCGGTAACGGGATAGAATCGGAGGTGATCAATAAGCAGCATGAGGGCCGTCCCAATATCATCGACGGGATCATGAACCGGGAGATACAGCTGGTTGTCAATACACCCAGCGGCAAACTGAGCAAGTACGACGACTCTTATATACGAAAGACCGCTATCAAATACAAAGTAACCTATATCACCACGCTGGCTGCCGCGGCTGCCGCAGTGGTCGGCATCGAAGCCTACCAGAAGCATCAGCCTGTGGTTAAATCGCTACAGGACTATCACAAAGATATAAAATAGACATTAGAACATTGCATCAAACAGCAGCAGAGATACTGTTAAACAAAGAGGTGCTGCGCAATACCGGCGCAGCTTATTTCCTCATGCAACTTGAGGCAACCTCCATAGCTGCCACCGCCAGGCCGGGACAGTTCCTCATGCTTGAATGCGGTGATGACTGTGTCCTGCGCCGGCCATTGAGCATATACGGTTTACACGCAAATAAAAGGATAGATCTGCTATACCGCGTAATTATTGCTGGGGACGGCACGGCGACAGGTAAGGGAACAGCGTGGCTGTCACAGCGTAAAAAAGGGGACAGCGTTAACCTTATCGGGCCATTGGGCAATGGTTTCACCATTGAGGCGAAGGCAAAAAGACTGTTACTAGTGGCGGGTGGCATCGGCATAGCACCATTGAGATTGCTGGCCGCGCAGGCATTATCCGAGGGCAGGCAGGTTACATTGTTGCTGGGCGCCCGCAATGCGGCAGGCATGATACCCGAAACGATGATACCATCGGGAGCTACACGCGTGATCGTTACCGACGATGGGAGCGCAGGCCGGAAGGGCACTGTGACCGATGTATTGCCGCCATACCTGAAAGATGCGGACCAGGTCTTCGCCTGCGGGCCGCTGGCCATGCTGGCGCAACTGACCCGAACTCCGGACATCCGGTCCAGACCGGTTCAGGTCTCATTGGAAGTCCGTATGGGTTGCGGCACAGGGGCCTGCTACGGATGCAGCATCAGGACAGCGCATGGAATGAAACGGATTTGCCGGGAAGGACCGATTTTCGACATAAAGGATATAATATGGCAGGAGGTTAGCATATGACTGTCAGCTGCAAAAGGATACAGGCAAGCACCGGCGGCCGGGGCGAGACCATTAATGTCACCTCGGAGATCGCACGTGAGGTAAATAATTCCGGAATTAACAGCGGGATCGTAACGGTATTTATACCTGGATCCACTGCCGGGATCACCACCATAGAGTTCGAGCCGGGACTGGTTGCAGATATGAAAGATATGTGGCAGCGCGTTATTCCCGAAGAGATAAATTACGAGCACAACAAGGCCTGGGGGGATGGCAACGGCCACTCGCACGTGCGGGCCTCGCTGCTGGGACCATCGATAACAATCCCGTTTATCAATAAACGGTTGACACTCGGCACCTGGCAACAGATCATCATTATCGACTTCGACACCCGCCCCAGGTCCCGTGAGATTATTCTGCAGATTATGGGAGAATAAAGTATCGGCTCGATCTCTGGCTTGAAAGGAGGGTTTTATGCCAAATGCACAGTCGCTGGCCCTTATACTGTTCAGCATCCTTGGCTTCTGCGTATTCCTGGCGTTGGGCGCCTTTATCGGTAAGAAGACCAGCCCGGGCAAGGTGGTCACTTTTGCGGGCGTAATCGCACTGGTAGCAGTGGTCGGCTTCGCAATGTATTCAGCCTATTACTTTATTACACTTGTACAATAGCGATACTAAATATACGGAATTTGAGCAAACATGATTCAAAGTTTTCAATGTCCTATCTGCGGCACCCTTAACGCGCTGGGTGAGCCCGAATGCAGTGAATGCGGCCAGGCCTTCGTATATAATTGCCCGGTTTGCGGCAGCTCCCTGAACAACCGCTATCCCACCTGCCCCAACTGCCACACTGTCTTTAACTGGGGATCAGCGCCCCGAGCCGTTGCCGAGGTGGCCAGCCCCCCTGTTCCATTTAAAGTATACGAGCCACCTTCGGATGCAGAGATGCCGCCACCCCGTAAGGAGGAATCCAGGCGGGCCGGATTGACCAGTCGCCCGATATTCTGGGTTATACTCCTGGTCGGATGCGCCGTCCTCATCGCCCTGCTTTTAATTGCAGACGGATTAATCAATAAATAGCCAGGAGGTAGTTATGCCTGATCCGAAGACTGTAACTTACATCTTCGCCGGTGTGCTTTTAGCCTGCCTTACACTGTCGCTGGGCGGTTTTCTGGGAAAAAAATTCGAGGTATTCCGCGTGGTCATCTTCGCCGCCGCCGTGGCGCTGGTGACTATTATCGTATTCGCCATTTATTTCGCCTATCTGGGAATCAGCGGACAGCTTTAATTACCACATTACCGGAGGTTTTATACATCAATGCACACGGGAAAATTCGGTACAGCCATAAACTGCATGGACGGCCGCGTTCAAATACCGGTGACTAACTGGATGAAGGACAAGTACAGTTTGGATTACGTGGATATGATTACCGAGCCTGGCCCTGAAAAATTGATGTCTCAGGGAAGCACGGAACATCTGAGATCGATAAAGGCCCGCGTTGAGATATCGGTGAACGCTCACGGCTCGAAGGTCATACTGGTCGCCGCCCATCACGACTGCGCGGGCAATCCGGTTTCAAAAGAGGAACATGTGCGACAGGTCGGGCAATGTCTTAAACTGATCAAATCATGGGGTTTGCCAGTGTCCGATATCATCGGGGTATGGATAAACGACCAGTGGAAGGCCGAGCCGATCGGAGGGGTTAGATAAGCGATTTACTTGACCGACTGCCTGATGTAGAATTACGCGAAATTTACATGGTTGCCGCCCTTATGCGACAGAAACATTGAGATGGAGAACCTGCTATGAGAAAAATATTAACACCGGCCCTGGCGCTGGTAATCGTACTGGCCCTCGTTCTACCGGCCTGCGCACAGCCAAAGAAGGAGATCTTGCCCAGCCAGATGGCCCCGGTTACGCGCGGCGACCTGATACTATCTGTTTCCTCCGACGGAAATCTCGATATGCCCAACCAGGTACAGCTTAAATTCGGCACCCCGGGCACCGTCAAGGATATACCCGCCGAGAAGTACAAGCTCGAGGGTAAGCCCGTTAAGGCAGGCACGCTGCTGGCCCGACTGGACAATACCAGTTTTTTACTCAACGTCAAAGCTCGGCAATACGCCCTGGAACAGGCCATCAACAGCGTTGTGCAGGGCTGCTGCGGCCCGCACTACCCGACTTTTTACACCCTGGCCACGGCCCTGATGCGCTTCGAGCAAGCCCAGGACGAGATAACCAAAGCCAGGGAATATGTGCTGGCACAACAATACGCCGATGCGGCCTCAAATATTTCACTGGCAAAGTACGATCTCGATGCGGCAAGATCGGTCTATGCCGATCCCAAGCTGGACACCCTGCAGGCACAGTATGATGAGTACCTCAAACAACCGATAGAATCGTATCCGGAACTCAATAAGATCGTGGCCGTGCTGGATACACAGATCAGCAGCCTTGACAACATACAGAAGATGCTGGAGAAGGGAGACTACACAGGCGTTCTGCCGGCTTTGAACAATATGACCACCGCACTGGAAGACGCGCATACTATCGTAAAACAGAATTCGCGTCTGCCCGGGGCGTATACGTATCCCGACACTTCCACCTCGCTGGCCATTTCCGAGCAGGTGCTAGAGTACCTTTACGAGCTGCAGGAAATGCTGTACCAGGACAATTTCGACCGGGTAAAGGCAGCTGAGAAGCTGCGCATGGCTGAGCACGACCTGCGTATGAGCAACATGATACTCGACGAAAGCGAGACCATCTATCGGGCGGGCCTCAATCCCCAGACACTGCGCAACTACAACATAGCTATCGAGACCGCCATGATCAATCTCCAGCAGGCCAAGCAGGACCTTCTCAAGACCGAGATCATCGCGCCTTTCGACGGCACGGTCGTATCCGTGGACGTTAAGACCAACGATCAGCTTTCTCAGTTCGACTATGCCTCCAAGCCGGCGGTATATCTGGTGGATACCAAGACCATTCGTATGAAGGGCATTATCGACGAAATCGATATAACCAAAGTATCGGTCGGCCAGCCAGCCATCATCAAGGTCGATGCCCTACCGGGCAGGGACCTGAAGGGCAGCGTGCGTTTTGTATCGCCCTTCGGCACCCTCCAGTCAGGTGTGGTCAATTTCCCCGTGGAAATATACATGGATAAGGATGAAAACACGGAAGGACTGAGGGGAGGGCTGACAGCCACCGCCGATATCATAACGGGTATGCGTCAAAACGTGCTCCAGGTGCCCAACCGCGCCATCAAAGGCCTCTCCGGCGACTACTGGGTGGACGTCGTGATAGACGCATCTTCAGCCAAGACGGAAAAACGCCCTGTAAAAACCGGCGTACAGAATAAAAAGAACACCGAGATTATCTCAGGCCTGAAAGAAGGCGAGATGGTCCTCATTGAAGCTATCAAGTAAGTGCAATTTCCAGAAGGAACCGACTCATCATGTCCATGATCCATCTTGAGAACGTCGTCAAGATTTACAGAATCGGTGACATACAGGTCAACGCGCTCAACTACGTCAGCATGGACATCGATGCAGGCGAGATGGTTTCCATCATGGGGCCTTCCGGTTCCGGCAAATCTACCATGATGAACGTGCTGGGCTGCCTGGACCGTCCCAACGGAGGCAAATACGAGCTGGATGGTATAGACGTAAGCCACATGAACGATGATGAACTGGCTGCTGTTCGCAACAAAAAAATCGGCTTCGTTTTTCAATCTTACAACCTGCTGCCCAGGCTGAATGCGCTCATGAACGTGGAGCTTCCGCTGATCTACAGTGCGGCGCACGACAGGCGCAAGCGAGCCATAGCAGCCATGGAGGCGGTAAATATCGCTCAGCGCGCTCACCACAAGCCCAGCGAGATGTCGGGAGGCGAACAGCAACGAGTCGCTATTGCTCGCGCCCTGGTCAACAATCCACCTCTTATACTGGCCGATGAACCAACCGGTAACCTTGATACACGCACCAGCCACAGCATTATGGAGTTTCTGCAGCAGCTGAACAAGAAAGGGATAACCATCGTAATAGTCACGCACGAGGAAGACATCGCTACTTACACCGGACGCACCATCTACCTGCGCGATGGCAGCATCGTCCAGGAGAAAGACCGTTGAGCTTTGTTGAATACCTGCTGTCCTCATGGCAGGCACTCACCTCCAACAAGATGCGCTCATTCCTCACCATACTGGGCATCGTTATCGGCGTAGGCGCCGTGGTCTTCCTGGTATCCTTCGGACGCGGGCAGCAGAAGCAGATGGGAACCGTCTTCGAAAATATGGGCGCCAACGCCATCTACGTGTCCGGCTCTACGCGTCAAACCATGGGCGGAATGAGGGCCGAGGGCACGCTCACCCAGGAGGATGCGGAGGCTTTAACCAACAGCAGCAAGGCCCCGGCCGTGGCAGCGGTAGCCCCCATGTACTCCAAGATGCTCAAGACCGTTTACGGAAACCAGATCAGGACCATCAATATCATGGGATCCACGCTGGACATTCAGAGAATACTCAATTATAAAATTGCCAAAGGCAACTTCTTCAGTGACAGCGATATACGTCGTGGCACAAGTGTAGCCATATTGGGCGCGCAGGCGGCCAAGGACCTTTTCGGTACTGCCGAAGCGGTGGGTGAGACTTTACGCATCGGAGGACGCAAATTCGAAGTAATAGGCGTATGCGAGTCGCGCGGCGGCTTTATGGGCACCAGCGCCGACAATTTCATTATGATACCGCTCAGCACCATGCAATCCCATTTCGGGGTGGACCCCGGCCCGCTGGGCCATCCCGTCCAAACAATCGTAGTGGAAGCTGTTAAAACCGACTCCATCCCCGCAGCACGGGAACAGATCACCGAAATACTGCGTCAGCGCCACCACATCAGGGCGGAAGAGGACAACGATTTCAATGTTATCGACATGCAGGAGATCCTCAAACGTATGAACGAGTCCATGGCCATCTTCCAGGTTTTCCTGGCCAGCGTGGCCAGTATCTCTCTCATAGTCGGTGGAATCGGCATCATGAATATCATGCTGGTATCGGTAACGGAGCGCACCAGGGAGATCGGCATCCGCAAGGCCATCGGAGCTAAAAGGCGTGATATACTGGCGCAATTCCTGGTGGAATCAGCGCTGCTCAGCCTGTCAGGCGGCATTCTGGGGCTGGGTCTGGCGGGCATGGCCTCACTGGCCATCAGGGGTCAGATGATGAACAATATGCCGGTGAGCGCTCCCATATCCCTGGATATCGTCATCATGGCGCTGGTAGTGGCTATCTGTACCGGCATAATATCGGGAACATATCCCGCCTTCCGCGCGGCCAGGTTGGACCCTATCGAATCACTGCGGCACGAATAGACTATTTGCCCTGCACCAGCGATAGGAACTCCGCCCTGGTCACCGCCCTTTTCTCAAAGATGCCGCGCATGGCCGAGGTGATCACATTGCTGCCCGGCTTTTTTATGCCCCTCATCACCATGCATAGGTGCTCCGCCTGAATCACCACGGCTACGCCATCGGGCTTGAGCGACTCCATGATCACATCCGCGATGTGCTTAGTCATGCGCTCCTGCAGCTGCAGCCGTCTGGAATATATCTCCACAACCCTGGCCAGCTTGGATACGCCCACCACCCATCCTTTGGCATTGGGTATATATCCGATATGCACTACACCGTAAAACGGGAGGAAATGGTGCTCGCACATGGAGTAGAACGGGATGTCCCGAACGATAACCATCTCGTGATGCCCTGCCGAGAAACCGGTGGATAGCACGTCCCTTGCATCCATATCGATACCGGAGAACAGCTCGGCGTACATCTCCGACAGTCTTTGCGGCGTGTCCACCAGCCCCTCCCTTGAGGGATCATCCCCGATAGCCTCGATGAACTCCCGGGCTGTCTTTCTAATTTTCTCACGATCTAACATTCTATAATTCCGATGGGCGGTCAACCGCCGCCGTACTTCTGTCTTTCCAGCACCGTTGCTGTGCTTTTGTCGGCTGCGCAATAGGTCTCGGCTCCCAGATAAAGCGCCGGCTGCAGCAAGTCC
>JBAZLT010000050.1:0-8812 GCA_041650115.1 Dehalococcoidia bacterium
ATTTTTGATGTGCAAAGGGGCAGGATCACCGATAAGAGCCAGGTCTATGTGCAGATCCAGGTTAGTCCGGAAAGCCCTGCCTATCAACATTTCCGCCCCGATCAATGGTATCTTGAGCAAAGCCCCCTGGGTTCAGCCAAGCTTCTCTATGACCCGGATGCAAAGTTAGGCCTGCTCTTTGACCGCTACAAGAATCTCAGCCTGGCGGAGAAACAGATCATCGGAGATCAGATCATCTTTACCCGGGAAGGGCTCCAGGCATTGCATAATGAATTGTCCAAAGCCGCCGACAGCGCAAAAGAAAAGATTTTATCCGGATTTATCAGCAGGAATATCAATGCGAAAGTTCTCGATAAGCTGTTTGATGATAAAGAAGAGAATAAGCCGATTAAGCAATTTTTGCTGGAGAGGATAAATTCCACCTTTAATTTAAACCTGCAAAACCTGAATGAGCTTAAGAATGAAAAGGTGATCGGCCAGATCTACGAACATTTCAAGGCCAACAACAATGATTTTGTGCCGGCTTTCGTTAAAGAGAATGATAGAGATACCTTGGCGAAATTGATGGCTTTTTACGCCTATGCCCATAGCGATAACTTGACCGCGGATAGCAAGTTTGTGAACTGCGCCATCCTTGCGGTTGCCGCCCGCGAATTAGATAAGAAATTAGGGATGATCGGCTATACAGATGCTGAAGGTAAGCCAATTGATCTGTTAAATGGCGCCATCGGTTTTGAAAGAGGCAATAACCGTGACGCCCATATCGCTAATCTTATCGCCGCTGGGTTGGTCAAGGATGGAAGCAAATTAATGGTATTAGACCTTGCCTTCCGCAGTGAAGGCCGCTCCAAGATCATCCATACCGTAGATTGGTTCATCAACAAGGGATTTGGCCGGGCTTACGGCGCGGGTAATGCCAATATCACTGCCGATACCACTTATGCCTCGGGAGTTAATGGCATACCCGAATGGTACGGCGTGGCCAACAACCTGATGATCACGGCTACTCCCTATATAATGGATATTCTGACCTCGGATAAGTCCAGCCCGGATAAGAAAAAAGATGCGGTGATGTTCCTGAATGCCCTGGCGGAAAATTCTCCCCTGCAATGGGATGCCGGTTTTATGGCGATACTGGATAAGGGCGTCAAAGATCCAGAAGGATTTACCATCAGCGCCGACGCCTTTAGGGGGACTTTTTGGATATCTTATAACAATAAGAGTGCCGCAGCGGTTACCTTTGATAACCCGGTTGCCTTTGTCACGCGTAAGGGGCTGGACAATCAGAGGATCATTACCGGCAGGGATGTTTCGGCAGTCCTCTTTGACCAAGCCGGAGTCAAGAAGACCCTGCGTGGGTTTATCGAAGCCGGTTTGACGCGCTTAAGCAATATTAAGGGAGAAGCGGCCAGAAAGAAAGCAGTCAATGAGCTTTTACATAGGCTGACCATAGAGAAGGGGGACGAACGTATTAATCAGATCCTGGCCGGCGATAGTTCTCTAGAAGCCAAGGCATCCGAGATCCTTCAGCACCTTATGGATCACTCTACTACGGGACCGCTTGGTTTCCTGAAGAGATTTGAAAAGACAATATTCAGATTTTCTTCCGAACACAGCGCAGACGGAACGATCAATGCCGGCAGGGAAGAGGTCATCACCAGAACAAGTTCCGGTACCTATACGAATCTTCAAGAAAACATCAAGCTGAATCCTAAGGGAGAGTTGGTTAAAGATGCCAAGTTTTTCGCCCCCACCCTTCCCGTGCAATTAAGGCCTGAAACCTTGGAAGGTTCTGTTGACGATAAAGCGCAGGAAGAAGTAACCAATGACCTGCCAAAGCACAGGGAGTTAAGTTTCACCTTGTTAGGCAATTTGAATCTCAAGGGCGGAGACACCAACTATTTTGTGGGAGAGTATCAGCTAAGCTCCGGAAGGGTTTTATTCGGCGTGGATATGCTAAACGCGGTTACAGCCATGGGGGCCACCAACATAGACCCCACTGTCACCGTGAAGGACGGCGCTTGGTATTATTCGCCGGTGTATGGTTTTGACCGTTGGGGAAGTCAAGGCGACAGCGTAGTGATCAGCGCTTCCAAGCAAAAAGATGGCACGGTTCAGATCGAGCATCAGGCAGAAAAAGCTGTCCAGGTCGAGACTTCCTTGCCGCTGATCGCCCTGCAAAAAGGGACCCTCACCAGCGGCGATATCGTGCCGCAAGGATTAACAGGCAGCGATTATGAATATATAACACTTGGGCTTCCGGGCGTTTATAAATTGGCTAATATTGAAGTTCTCGGTAAGCGAATTGAAACGTTCCTGCCCGATACAAAAGATCTGGTTTTTGCCTCTTTGCTTAGCGCCGGAAACGACACCTTCAGGCCGTATGCTTTTGGAGAAAAAAGCGCGGCATTTTATTTTGATAACCCTGCCGGGGCGCGTCTATCCATGGTCTTAGGGTTGAGGCAGAGCAAGGAATCCAATCCGCCGACAAAGCCTATTATTGATGAAACCGGCATCAATTTAGAAAATGCAGCCATCGCCATGGTCAACATCAGCTCCCGGGAAGTAAAGCAAGAAGATCCCATTGAGATTGAGATCGGAGGCAAGAAATTTGACGTTATCGCCACCGAATTTACCGGAGACGCGACCAAGCTTGCCTTTGGAGTAATTAACTTTGCCTACAATTCCTCTTCTTTCTTAGGCGGCAATCTTCCGACTTATTTAGGTTTTGCTAAGCCGGAAAAACAACCCGCTTCAAAAGATGTCGATTTTACTGATCAAAATACAATTAAAGCTTTAGAGAAATTCTGGGAATTCATGCCCGGGTTCCACATTGTCCAGGGAGGCGTAGGCGTAGAAGAGTACCAGGTAAAGGGAGTTTCCAAAGACACCGGCTTTCTTAATATCAATTACCGATTGGAAGAGAATAAAGAAAAAGTCGCTCCGGATAATGTGCTTTATATTACGGCCAAATTCAATGAGAAAGAAAGCGGAGTTTCCAGGAATGGTTTAAAAACGTATCCAATCGGGAAGGGTAAACTTGACCTTGAGAAACAGCATAGGTTGGAATGGGGAGTGAAATACCTTGCTTCCGGCGCAAATGCCATTGCTTTCAAGGATGGCAATGCTAGCCGTATCATCGATGGCAAATTAATACTGGAAAATAGAACGGGTAATCTGTATTTTGGCTGGAATAACAGGGACAAGGCGCACCAGTATTACGATATCTTCGGGATAGGCAGGGCGAAGATAGAAAAGAGCTATGTCAAAACGGATAAAGGCGCGGATACGAATGATCTTAAGGCCGATATTACGGGTATTGATTTCGACAAGGGTAATTTCTTCAGCTCCGCTCTCTTGGAATTAAATGGCCAGGGGATTTACCTGCCGAAGATCGCCCAGGGCGCAGCGAACGTCGTCAGTGACCCGAACCGGATCGCTGTGGATAAGGCCGCTTTGATTGAAGATGCCCGCACTGAAGGGGATATTACTGCTTACAAAGGATTGCATGACGCGCGCGTGACCACGGGTTTTGCCTTTACCAACCCGGTCACTACTGCCAAGGCCGGGGAAGCGTCGCATCCTTTTATGCTCGATACGCGGTTATTGGCCATGACCGGTAATTTCGAAATCGGCGACCAGAAAGAACTTAAGGCGATCATCTTTGACGCCCAGGGTAATGTGGACACTGACGCCATCTCAGCCATGGCCAGGCAGAGCAAGGATAAATTAAGCCGGTTTAGTCTATTTACCGGTGATAAAGAATATGGCCGCAAGTTAATGCAGGATGCCCGGAATTGGGAAAGCGCGAATGATTCAATATTTAAGAAAAAAATAACCACGCCTTTTATTGTTACCGGTATATTCCTTTCCGGAGGCTTATCCTGGTGGGCAGGAAAATTAGGCATTATTGATCAAAAAACTTCCAAGCAATGGATGGATTACGCCATGGAAGATATAGATAAATATATTCCTAACGCCACTGCATCGGATATAGCCAAATCTTTAGCCTTAGTTGCCTTGACCTTAATCCCGTCGAAATTACCCGTGCCTAAATTTCTAAGACTGACCCCAAGAATGGCCTCTTTAACCGCTGCCACTGTTGTGGTCGCCGGTTTTGGCGCTTTAGGCGGTTATGGCGACGGCTACAGCGTAACTCAGATCGCCAAGGAGGCAGGTACTGATCTTGGCGTCCTGGCCTTAGGCTTGGGCCTTTTCAAATTCCCTAAACTCACCCTGGGTGCTGGGTTGACAGGACTGGCTGGTTACTTTGCCTATAACGCCAGTCAGCAATACACTTCCGGCCAGATCGGTTTTGGCGGAATGATGGGCCAGGCTACTTCAGCCACCCTGAACGCAGGATTGATAGGGGCGGGAGCAGCAATATTGTTTAAAGGATATGGCGGCCTTGCCCGCGTTGCCGGGATCGCTGCTTTAGGTTTAGGAACGCTTGGCCTTTCCGGTTCTGTGCTCGGGGCATGGAAAGATTCTACTTATGGTAAGATCGCCCTGGGCGTTTCTGCCGGGGCTTTAGCAACTGCCGCCATCCTGAGCAGGGCCGGGCTTGGCTCCAAGGCCCTCTCGGTTTCTACTATTAAGCTTGCCCGTTCTGCTGCCATTACCGCCGGGGTCATTAGCGGAGCCGGCCTGTTACTCGCTGCTCACCCTGCAGTCTTGGAGAAGCCCAGCGCAGGTTCAGTATACGCGGGCCTGGCCATAACCGGCAATATCGCCGCATTAGCCATGCTCGCGCGATCTAAATTCTTTTCTCCTGCCTCTAAGATCATTCTCGGAGGCCTGGCTACTGCTACCGCGGGATTATACGTTTATAACCAGACAGCTTCGTCAAAGACATGGAGTGATCTACGGCCCGCAGGGACTACCATACAGGCAATAGGTGTTACAGCCGCCAATCTTGTATTGTTAGGGTTAATTTCCAAGGCCAGGATCCAACCCGTTAATAAAGTTATTTTAGCCGGTTTCACTACTGCCTGGTTGGGAAATACCGCTTATAATCTTATGGGCGGCCAGGATTTGTTTGACGCGGCGTCGGTAAAACTAAGTAAAAATTATCCGCTAATGATCGCCATCGGTTCCAGCGCGTTGATCATGGGCCTTAGTTTTACCAAGCTAAAGAATTTTTCTCACCTTTCCGCATTAAGCAATCCGGCATTGAAATTGATTGGGAGCAAGGCCGGTTATTACTCCTCTAAAGCCGCCGCTGTGGCTGCTAAGCCCATCATTATCTTTCCTGCTCTCGGCGCTGCCTCCGGCGCTTTAGTAAGTTACTTTGGCAGTGATCAAGCTCAACTCAGCAGCGTTCTCCGGGACGCGGCTTTAGGCGCGCTTATTGTGGGCGGCGCATTGGGCGTACCGCTGATGAAAGCCGGCAGGATGAGATTGTCCCAATATGCGGCTAATGGCATAAGCAGAGCAGGCAGCCTGGCTTGGCAGCAAGCCAAGACAGTCTTTAATTATCTCCCGGTGGGTTTCAGCTATTTGCTTGCCGACAGCGTTTCCTACCAGGCCTCGGCGTATTTATTGCATGAGATCAACCAGACCGCGGATACCAAAGTTCCTGACTGGAAAACCAACCTGAAGATGTTTGTCTTGCCTGCCCTGGCTTATTTAAGTTTGGAGACCCAGAGGTTATTATCCAGCAAGCAGAATTCGGATGACCTGGCAGGTTTAAAGGGCCGTGTTCGCGAGGCGCAGACCCGGTATTTTATCCGCTTTGCCCAGGACGCCGGCGCCTTTAAAGAAGTATTGCCTGTGCTTATGGATTCGACCAGCAAATTCCTGGCCATGGTCCTGGAAACTCCTTTAGCCATTACCAACAGTTTCAAGAACCTGGCTATCGCGCCTGTTTCCAGCTTAAAAGGGATCGCCGGATTACCGGAATCCATCGGAGAGGAAATGGAGGCGGCGCGCAGCGGTAAGCCCGTGGATTTCGCTAACCTGGCCGCTTATCTTGCCGGCTTATGGTATGGGACCAGGGCTATCACCGGTAAATTAGAAAGTAAGATAGCCGCTCAAGAAGCGGAATTTTCCGCGTCAAGCCTCGGCTTTTTAAATAAAACCATTTCGTCAATCCCCGCTACTTTTGCCGCAGTCAGCGGTTATTCAATTTTAATGAACGGTATCCTCACCGGAGACTATGCTAAGGCCGTGGTAGCGAATAACCAGAGGATCGATACAGTTATCGAAGGCGCGGCGCAGTTAGCCCTTATTTACCAGGTGACCAGCAGCGCCTGGAGCGGCGTGAAGAACAGCCTCAAAGGAGGCAGGCTTGCTACCTGGGTCAAAGAACATCCTTATTTACTGGGAGCAGGGCAAATGACTGCGGGAGCCGGGCTTTACCACCTGGGTGACCCGGATACAGAATTCTTCAAAGGGTCTCCGATCACCAAAAACATTCTGGCCAATGCCGGGTTATATCTGTTAGGAGGGGGATTTAGCCGGATCATCGGCGGGATCAAGCAGGCCCAACCGGTAAGTAACTTCCTTAATTCCAAGAGTAAGCCTTCCGAGGCCAAAGGGTTCCAGAAGGTTTGGGTATCGCCTTACATATATATGGCTGCCGGCGCAGGGATGCTCTACGCCGGGTATAAATTAAGAGACGCGCATGCTAATATCGCCGCTGCCCTTGATCTGGCCGGGGTAGTCGCCGCAGGAGGAGGGTTATTGAAATTCTTCGGGTTCCGGGATATATCCAAGATGCCGGTTAAAGCGGGTTTAGGCCTCCTGGAGAGCGCGGGTATGGGCGCGCGCTTAATGGCTATTGATAGGGCAGTAATTAATCCGGGCCTGATGTTACTTTCCGGTTTAACCGGCAACAGAAACGACCTGGAAGGTTATCTAGCCGGTAAAGACAAGATGCGCAGCGCCAGATTGGATATGCAGGTGTTCGCCAAGGAATGGCGCATCTGGCTGGCTGCCGGTATATTCGGTACTTTAGGTAAAGGTATCTATAAAAAGGCCAAGGAAGGATTCGCCAGGCAAATACCGGAAAGCCTTAAGGCTCAATTCAAGGCCCATTGGGAGAATCAATATAAGAATAAATACAGCAACGCCTATAATTGGGCCAGAGAATATATGCCTGATTTCAATATGGCGGCTGGCCTGGGCAACGTAGCGCTGGGAACAGCCAGGAACATCGTCAACACCACCATTGTGGTAACCAGCCTTTTTGGAGTTTTGGAAGGCTTAGGCGCTTTGACCTATAAATATCTTATTCCCGCTTTTATCCCTGACGAGGTTCTTAAGGTCAGAGATTTCAGCCGCGCCCAGGAATGGGCTAAGGCCAAAGAAGCAGCGGATATGATCGCCGATCCTATAGACAGAGAAAGGGCCTATACCTATCTTGATGAGGCCTTAAACGCAGTTACAAAAGGTGCTTATGGAAGAGTTACCAGATTAAGCGTAGAGGGTGAGGAGGATAAAGTCCTTATCAATAACCGCTCGATCACTCAGGATATGTACAGAACGGCAATGCAGAATACCTTGGGAATGGCCTGGAATCCTTCCCTGGTTTATTTCAAGGGTAAAGACGGGGAAATGCGTTTAGCCGAGATGAGCGCCAGGAAGTATCTGGATAGGGATCTGGCCCTCGAGGGGAGTTTCGCCAATATATTCGCCAATCTCCTGGATTATTCTACCTGGGTAGCCGGAAGGGCCTTAATGGCCGGCTTCTTCCAGGTTGTCGAACCGAAGTACGATGAAAATACCCGTCAATTGTTGAACCCCGCTCAGGCAGGAATGTTCCAGCATGAGGCCGAAGGCCAGGGGGCGTTTAGCAGCCCGTTCAATGTATTGAATTATTCCAACAAAGATACTATGGCCTTTGGTCTGGCCTTGAGTTTCCTGCATCAGCCCATGGGTATATTTTTCAAGAACATTAACGCCTTTAATTTTGGCCGCTGGTTCAGGGCTTATGGCGAGGCCATGGATGATGTAGTTAATATCAAATTCGGTTCATCGCGCGCTTCGAACAGGGTCTCCAGCATGTTGATCAACGGCAGTTTTGAGGAAGTGGTTATCGAGCAGATCAACCAGGTTCCCATCAGCATAGTCTTAAGCATGGTGCCGGATAGCGTCTTGACCACGAATATGCGCGCTCAATTATCCGAATGGTTCCAGGAATTCACCACTCCGGCTGGCGGAGCCAGGCATTTTAATCCCGGGCAGAGGCTGCTTAATGAGGTAGCCGGAAGAGGCCCGGTAACGCTTAAGGTCACTGATCCTTATGGCAGGGCGATGAATATAACGGTCAATGTGCCCGCGGCCAATATTCAGAGCGCTCCGGCTGATGGCGCGGCTCTTGCGGCTGGTTCAGCTCCTCAACTTACCGGTTTGGAGTGTTTAGTGGGTTTGCCCGAAGGCACAAGGATCGAAATATTATCCGGCCAATTCCTGGACAGAGGAAGGCGCGTAACTTATACCCTGGAAGTTAAAGACGCGGAGAGCTGGAATCGCAGCCTGCAGGTTTTTCAACAGGCGCAGGTCTATCAGGGTAGGCCGGAGGCAGAATTAAGCGGGATTATCCGGATGGTTGGATCTGAATTAGAAGCCGGCAGCAGTTCAGGCCAGAGCGTTGGCCAGGCGCGCACTATCCAGATGGAAGCAGCGGCTTTTGTCTTGCTCGGCTCGATGGATCCCGGAACATTAGCCCGGTTATCCAGCGGCCAGGATGTGGAGGTTGCCGGAGGGATTTTAAATATCCATAATCCTTTTATTGAGTCAGCCCTGGTCAGTTACCTGAATATGAATAAAGGCGTTTTGGGCCAGGCGCGTTCCAGGGCCGCAGAGGCCT
>JBAZLT010000051.1:0-8791 GCA_041650115.1 Dehalococcoidia bacterium
CATCACATTCTCCAAATTAATAAGTTTGTGTATTGATCAAACTTTGGCCACACAATCGGGCAATAAACGTTTTGCCTTCGCCAGCTTACGCAGATCATCTTGTGATTGCTGATTGCCCTCCAGCCCTCTGCGCACCGCCCTGACCAACTCCTCCGTATAAGCCTCCATGTTCTCCCAATCGATCGAATACAGCGCGAAAAGCCCCTGACGCCTCATTTTGAGCAGGCCCGCATTGTATAGCGCAATCAAATGGTGCGAGGCGCGAGGCTGGGAAATATCCAGCACCTGCATGATCTCACAAACACAGCATTCCCTCTCGAAAAGCATATTCAGCATGCGCAGCCTGGTCTCATCCGATAAAGATTTCAGAATTCTTACCATATCTCTCATTAGATTCACCAAATTCCTTAATAACTATATAATGATGCATTTATATAGTTATATTATTTTAAAGACGTGGTTTGTCCGTGTCAAATACGTCCCCCCGGCAGGACTATGCGACTTGTGCTTCGTGCGCATTTCTACTACTGTGCGCATTGACAGCCCTTGTATCTATCGCTAAACTTCAAATAGAGAGGATTTCGATTCCGATTTTTACATAGACGATTATTGGAATGCAGGGAGGCATACGGGCAATATGGGACAGCCTGACTCCAGGGCCAAACACATTGGCATATTGATTGCCCTTTTCGCTGCCTGCACCCTCATCTACTATTTCGGCGAATTGGTCAATTTCTTCGGCTGGGACGCCCTGCGCTGGGAGGGCTGGTACACCGTCCACGATCCCCACAGAATCCTCTTTCTCGTCCCCATCTTATACTGCACCTACTCTTTCGGCCTGGCCGGAGCGCTGATATCGAATGTTGTCGCGCTGCTGATCTTCCTGCCGCGCGCGCTTTTTATCTCGCCCTATCCCGACCCTGCCCTGCGTATGATTATCTTCGTAGTTACGTCGACCATCCTGTGCACAATATTGTCAGTCGTATTCCTTTACAGAGACAAAAGGCGAAAATCACCGGACCGTGCCCTGACAGCATCGGGTATATCCTCGTATACACCATTGACGCTCCTTTTGATATTCGTCTTCCTCTCGATCGGCATCCTCATCGCCGGTCACTTCTTCTACAGCAGTTATGAGCACAATTACAGATCGCAGGTCGAGCACCAGCTTTCATCCATTGCCGATCTCAAAGCCTCAGAGCTGATCCAATGGCGCAAAGAGCGCATCGGCGATGCCAATCTCCTCTTCAGAAATCCGGTCTTCTCCAACACAGTTCAGGCTTTCCTTGAACGCCCCGATGATACTGCCTCCAAAGAACACCTGCGCTCCTGGCTGTATCACTACCTTCAGATCGGCCAGTATGAACAGTTGTTGCTGCTTGACACTGAGGGCAGGGTGCGAATGAGTGTCCCCGATACCAACCAGCCTGTTGCGCAGCATATCATTGACGATGCCGATCTGACACTGCACTCAGGCAAGTTGACTGTTTCGGACCTGCATTTCCATGATGAATCTTCACAGCCTCACATGATGATTCTCGTCCCCGTCTTCCGGGAAAAGGATGACAGTGTGCCTCTGGGAGTCGTAGCTCTTCTAATCGACCCCTACCGCTACCTTTACCCGCTCATCAGTGATTGGCCCACAGATAGCGAGACCGCTGAGACACTGATCGTCAGGCGCGACGGTGACAGCGTCTTATTTCTTAACGATCTGAAGTATGAGCAAAATGCTGCGCTTGAATTACGGATTCCGCTGACTCAGACAGATGTACCGGCCGTGAAGGCGGTTTTAGGAGAGGATGGGATAGTCGAAGGAATCGACTATCGCGGACAAAGAGTAATCGCGGATATTCGCTACATCCCTGATTCTCCCTGGTTCATGATCGCGCGCATAGACACATCGGAAGTGTACGCACCGCTGACACAGATATTATGGCTGGTCATTGCCTTAGTCGGCATTCTGTTAATCGGCGCCGGCGCCGGTGTGGGACTGGTCTGGCGTCTGCAGAATATACAGGTTTATCAGGAGAAGGCCAAGATCGTAGATGCGCTCAGGATAAGCGAGGAGAGGCACAGACTCATCATCGACCGAAGCCTCGACATGATCTATACACTGGATGCCGCAAGCAAATTCCTTTTCGTGTCTCCCGCTTCGGAAAGGATCATGGGTTTCAAACCCTCTGAAATGCAGGGGCAGACATTCCGCTCTTTCATCCACCCGGACGACGTTTCCATGGTCGAGCGGGAGTTAAATAGCTTCATCGAGACGGGACGCTTCCAACCCGGACTCGAATACCGTGTCAAACACGCCTCCGGCGGCTGGCGCTGGCATACCACCAGCGGCAACCGTGTGCTGGATGAAAACGGTTCTTTTCTTTATTTCGTCGGCATAGCGCACGACACCACTGAGAGAAGAAACATCACCGAATCACTCAAGGCACTTAGCCTGCGGTACAGCGCTCTGCTGGCCGCCATTCCCGACATTATTACCGAAGTTGATACAAACAAGGTATATACCTGGGCCAACCCGGCTGCCACCGACTTTTTCGGTGAGGATATGATCGGGAAAGAGGCCTCTTATTATTTCGAAGGAGAACAGGATACTTACGCTCAGGTCGATTCACTTTTCAGGGGCGATGAAAAAGTAGTTTACGTTGAAAGCTGGCAAAGGCGTAAGGATGGCGCAAAGAGGCTGCTGGCCTGGTGGTGCCGTACGCTCAAGGATGAAGAAGGCAACGTCACAGGCGTCCTGTCTTCCGCTCAGGACGTTACCGATCAAAAACAGGCCGAGAGACGCATCAGGGAGAGCGAGGCATTATACCGAACCCTTGTTGAAACTTCTCCCGATGCCATCGGGCTCATGGCCTTGGATGGGACGATTACTATGATCAACAAACGGGCCATGGAGGTTTTCGGATTCGATCCGACGGATGATCTTAAGGGCAGAAACATCATGGACTTCGTGGCACCTGAAAACTACGACGACGTAGTTAATAATCTGGATAAGCTCAAAAAGGCTCAAACTCTCAGAAATTGGGAGATTATCAGCTATAAAAAGGACGGGCAGCCATTTTATCTGGACATCAGTTCCACCATGCTCATGAATGAAAAGGGCGATCCGGAATCGATTCTGACCGTGTTCAAGGACATCACCGAGCGCAAGAAAATGGAAAAAGCGCTGCGCGATGAAGCGCTCAGACGGCGTATACTGGTCGAACAGTCCAGAGACGGTATTGTCATACTGGATCAAAACGGCAAGGTGTATGAGTCCAACAGGCAGTTTGCCGCCATGCTCGGCTATACCCCTGAGGAAATGTCTCAACTATACGTATTTGATTGGGAATTTCAATTCCCGCGGGAAAAAACACTTGAAATGATCCGCACCGTGGATGAGGCAGGCGATCATTTTGAAACCAGGCATCGCCGCAAGGACGGCTCCACTTACGACGTCGAAATCAGCACCAACGCCGCCGTGATCGAGGATCAAAAGCTCATCTTCTGCGTATGCCGCGATATTACCGACCGCAAGCTGTCCGAGGAGAAGCTGATTAAAAGCTATCAATCGCTCAGGAAAACCCTTAACGACGCTATCAACGCCATGGTTAAAATCGTGGAGACGCGAGACCCCTACACCGCAGGCCACCAGCAGAACGTTGCCGACCTGGCTACGGCTATAGCCAGGGAGATGAAGCTGGAGGAAGACAGGGTAGACCGCCTCAGGACGGCGGCTATCATACATGACATAGGTAAAATGTATGTGCCGTCGGATATTCTCAGCAAGCCCGGCAAGCTGTCGGAAATTGAATACAGCCTGATTAAAACGCATCCACGCTACGGATATGAAATAGTCAAGGACATGGACTTCCATTGCTCCGTTGCGCAGGCCATACTTCAACACCACGAAAGGATTGATGGATCGGGCTACCCCGCCGGGATCAGGGGCGACGAGATAATCCTGGAAGCTAAAATACTGGTGGTGGCGGATGTCGTCGAAGCTATGGCCGCCGACCGTCCTTACCGTCCTGCCCAGGGACTGGAAAAGGCACTGGCGGAGATATCGATGAACAGGGGCAAACTGTACGATCCCGCTGTGGTGGATGCCTGCCTGGAGCTTTTCAACAGCGGAAGGTTTGCCTTTAAACCTGTATCTGTATAACAGCATATTAGGTAAATGATGGTCGTTAGAGCAGTAAAGGTTAAGGCTACTGGAAGTGCAGCGCGAGGCGACCCGCGCACTGCAGGCAAATCCCGTCCTTCCAGCCTTGAGACGATGCTGAACGCGGCCCTGAACTCGGTCCCCCAGCCCGTCATGATCCTCGATATCGATCACAGAATCCAATGGGCCAATAAAGCCACCTCCGAGTTTCTAAAACTTCCCCTGCGCAAGATAACGGGAAAATATTGCTACAAATTGATGCACAACTCGGACACGCCGCCAGAAGGATGCCCTTTCACCAGGCTGCTGGAATCACAAAGGTATGAGGAGTCCGAGGTATATTTACCGGACAGGAACATGTGGGCGCGCGTGATTACCGCGCCTCAATTCGATAAAACCGGTAAAATCACGAGCATCATACATATCGTAGACGATATTACGGAGCGCAAGCGGACCGAGCTGGCATTGAGAGATTCCGAGAACTTTCTCAACAGCCTGATCGAGCAGAGTCCGCATGCTATGTGGATATCCGACAGCCATGGCACGCTGATCAAGACGAACCAGGCGCTGCGCGACCTCCTGAATGTTTCAGATGAAGAACTGGTGGGAAAATACAATGTATTCCAGGATAACATCGTTAAAGAGCAGGGGTATATGCCGCTGGTGCGCGACGTCTTTGAGAAGGGTTCGGTAGCAAAGTTCAGATTGAAATACGACTCCGCACAGCTTAAATCAATAGCGCTGCAGAAATCAGCATATGTGGTACTCAACGTAACTATATCGCCGATCGTCGACGCCCGGGGCGTACTCACCAACGCCGTTATCCAGCATGTTGACATCACTGAACGTGTGCTGGCAGAAGATGCATTGAAGGCCAGCGAGGCGCAGTACCACCTGCTGTCGGAGCATACCATAGACACTGTATGGCTGATGGATATGGACTTGAAGGTCATCTACCACAGCCCCTCGGTTGAAAGATTGCGCGGCTTCACAGCTCAGGAGATCAAGCAGATGAAACTGGAGCAGCACGTCACACCAGAGTCGCTCAAACTGGTATCCGAAGTGGTTTTAAAGGAGCTTCCCAAAGTGCAGGCCGATCCGGACTATAATCCCGTCCTGACTATGGATCTTGAGTACACACGCAAGGACGGTGGTACCGTATGGACGGAGAATACGTTCAGCGTGGTGCGTGATGAGAATAAAAATCTGGTCGGCATACTGGGAGAGGCCAGGGATATCACCGAGCGCAGAAAAACGACGGCAGCCCTGAAGGAAAGCGAGGAACTTTACCGTTCCCTGTTTGAAAACATGATGAACGGCTTCGCCTACTGCAAGATGATTTACGATCAGGGTAAACCCCGCGACTTCATCTACCTGGCAGTCAATAAAGCCTTTGAAAAGCAGACGGGCCTCAGGCACATCGCCGGGAAAAAAGTCTCCGAGGCCATACCGGGTATATATGAAGCCGATCCTCAGCTATTTGAGATCTATGGAAGGGTTGCGCTGACCGGGACTCCCGAGCAATTTGAGACCTATGTGTCCTCACTGCAGATGTGGTTCTCCGTATCCGTCTACAGCCCCAAAAAGGAGTACTTTGTAGCTGTTTTCGACGTCATCACGGAACGAAAACTAGCTGAAGAGAATCTGCTGAAAAGCTATGAATCCCTCAAGAAAACGCTCAACGACGCCATCGATACCTTGGTCAAGATCGTGGAGTTAAGGGACCCCTATACAGCAGGCCACCAGCAAAATGTGGCTGAACTTGCTACGGCCATAGCTACTGAAATGCAGATGGAAAATACCAGAGTCGACCAGATCAGAATGGCGGCGGTTATACACGACATCGGTAAAATGTATATACCCAGCGATATTCTCAGCAAACCGGGCAAGCTGACCTTTATCGAATATGATTTAATCAAAACCCACCCCCGCTACGGTTACGAGATCGTCAACGGCATGGATTTCCCATCGGTCGTGGCGCAGGCCATCCTGCAACACCACGAGAGGCTGGACGGCTCGGGCTATCCCGGTAAATTAAAGGACGACGAGATCATACTCGAAGCCAGGATACTGGCAGTGGCGGACGTGGTCGAGGCTATGGCCTCCCACCGCCCTTACCGCTCAGCCATGGGTATCGACAAAGCCCTTGAAGAGATATCCTCTAACAGGGGCGCCTTATACGATTCCGCCGTAGTGGATGCCTGCCTGGAGCTTGTTAAAAGCGGCAGATTCGCATTCAAATCTGGATGATGCCCCGCCTTCCCCTTATTCTGCTATACTGAAGCCATCCGGAATGCTTTGCAGGATTCTGCCTGTTCCATGAGAAAAGTACATGTGATTTCTCATACTCACTGGGACCGTGAATGGTATCGCACCTTCCAGCAGTTCCGCTTTAACCTTGTGAGCATGGTCGACCGGCTGCTGCTCATACTCAGGGCAAACAAGGACTATAGGTACTTTATGCTGGATGGCCAAACCGTACTGCTGCAGGATTACCTGTCGGTTCGTCCCGAAAAAGAGCCTGAATTGAGAAAACATATCCAGAGCGGGCGTATACTGGTGGGCCCGTGGTACTGCATGCCGGATGAGTTCCTGGTCAGCCCGGAAGCTCTCATACGCAACCTGCTGCTGGGCAGGAAAACAGCGCTCAGTCTCGGACGATGCATGGATGTGGGATACCTGCCGGACTCGTTCGGACATATCGGTCAAATGCCCCAGCTGCTGGCTGGTTTCGGCCTGACCGGCGCCGTTGCCTGGCGCGGCATCGGTGACCAGCCCTGTCAGCTCCAGTGGCAGGGTCCTGACGGAACAATAATTCTTTTATCCCACTTGAGAGAAAGCTACAGCAACGCCGTTAAAATACCGTCCTTCGACGACGCAGCTACGCTGGCTGAGGCCAGGGCCGCCCTGGATAACCTCATCCCTTATACGTGGGGCGGACCCATTCTTCTCATGCAGGGGACCGACCACATTGAGCCGCGCCCGGAAATAACCTCAGCGCTGGCCTTTCTGAACCGGGCCCTGCCTGAATTCAGCTTCGAACATTCCACGTTGCCCCGCTACCTTGCAGATCTTAAAAAATGGTTGAGTGCCTCGCATCACGATCTCCCGACTATCAAGGGTGAGCTACGCAATTGCAGCAGGCAGCCCGTGCTGCCCGGTACTCTCTCATCGCGTATCTGGATCAAACAGCGCAACCACCGCTGCCAGGTAATACTGGAGAAATGGGCGGAGCCGTTCAGCGCATTTGCCGATCTGCTGACCCGCCCAACATCCAGCGATCATATTCCCGTATCCCTGCAATCGTCGAGCGGGTTCATTCCACTGGCCTGGCGCATGCTGCTGGAAAACCATGCTCACGACTCGATCTGCGGATGCTCGGTCGACCAGGTGCATAATGAGATGAAAACGCGCTTCGACCAGGTCGGTCAAATGGCGGAATCGGTTACAGAACGGGCGTTGTCCGATATAACATCATCGATCGACACACGCTATTTAAATTCAAATAAACCTGCCTCATTCTCGGTCACGGTTTTCAATCCGCTCTCCGCCAGCAGCAGTGGGTGCGTGACCATCCCCCTCATTCAGAGCCACCACGGCGGCGACATCGCAATAATCAACGAAAACGGGGATGTCATCCACCACCAGGTGGTCAGCAGGGGCGATGAGGTTGAATTGTTGAATACGACTCTGGACTGGCAGGGTCTGGCCGCACTGTGGGAGAGGGCAGCGCAGGGCTCAAGCCACGGCATCGAGATACATGATATCGGGATTGAACGTAAGGGCGACGAGCTTAATCTGGATATTATCGTGGACAACAGCGGACAGCCGGCACTTAAGGCCTGGCAGGATAAACTGAACGATTGCCTCAACGATAAATCGATCAGTCAATTCCATGTCAGGGCAGCGCTGGTACGGCCTTCCCTTGTATCGTTTGTCACCCGGGATGTGCCGCCGCTTGGTTATGCAACATACTGGATAACAAAATCTGCTGCGTCACCTGGAGCTGATCGCGATCCCGACACTGCATCCATCGAAAACGAGTCCCTGAGCGTATCAGTTGACAAAGGCAACAATACGTTCAATCTGACGGATAAAAGGACAGGGCAGGTTTACAAAGACCTCGATTACTTCTGTGACGGCGGCGACAGGGGAGACCTTTATAACTACTGCTCTCCCGGTATTGACGACATAATCGATTCCCGTTATTCCGCACGCAGGACCGGCCTGCATATCGATAAAGGCCCCGTCACTCAGTCCGTCACTCTGAAACTGGAGATGCCCATCTCTGAATCCCTCACCCCTGACCGGAAGGCGAGGTCTGCGGTCACGGCGCCGCTCGAGATTTCCGTTAGAGCCACCCTCACCTGCGGTACGGCAAGGGTTGATTTCACCACCAGTGTAACCAACATCTGCTGCGATCACCGGCTGAGGGTGCATTTCCCTGCGCCCTTCAGATGCGAGGATGCATGTTATGACGGCCACTTCGAAGTTGTAAGGAGGCCGGCCGGCGCTCCGGCCTATGACGATAGCTGGTTCGAGAAACCGGCGGCCCAGCAGCCGCAGCGGGCCTTCGTCGATATATCGGATGGCAAAACGGGCCTCATGGTCGCCAACCGCGGGCTGCCCGAGGCG
>JBAZLT010000052.1:0-8667 GCA_041650115.1 Dehalococcoidia bacterium
CTTATTGCTGGGGGACTATTTATTTTCCAAGGCAGGCAGCCTGGCCTCTACCACGGAGAACCTGCGGGTCATCAGGCGTTTCAGCGAGACGCTGATGACGATCTCCGGCGGAGAGCTCCGTGAGGGTAGCCATATATTCGATCTGGCCGTGGCCAGGGATAACTACTACAAGTGGATCGGCGACAAGACGGCTTGTCTGTTTGTGATGGCTTCCGAGTGCGGATCGGTGCTGAGCGGCTGTCCCGAGGAGCAGGTGCAGGCACTGAAGGACTACGCGCTCAATTTCGGACTGGCCTTCCAGATTATCGACGACATACTCGATTTCGTAGGTGACCCGTCGACGCTGGGAAAACCCATCGGCTCAGACTTGAACGAGGGCGCCGCCACGTTGCCGTCCATCCTTTATGCTGAGAAAAATCCGAAAGACGGCACTATACAGGCCATTATCCGGGACCATCGTAAGGACCTCGTGCCGGTTGCGGTGGAAAAGGTGCGGTCGTCCGGCACTATAGACGAATGCAGGTCGATCGCGGAGGGGTTTGCGCAGAAAGCCAGCCTTTCACTGGACAAGCTGCCGGACTGCGATGCACGCAGGTCGCTAAAGGCTCTGGTGGCATTCGTTATCGAGAGGAACAGGTAGGAGGCGTCAGGAGGTCGGCGCGGCCTCGAGGCCGGGTGCAGGGATGGGCTCCTTCATCAGCCTGTCGAAGGTGCTGTCGTCAATCGTCTCTTTGTCTATCAGGTACTCGGCGATATGTTTTAGCCTCGGCTTCTGTTCAGTCATAATTTCCAGGGCTTTGGTATACGCATCCTTTACCAGCGATTCCACTTCCTCGTCGATCTCCTGTGCCACCTTGTCGCTGTAGTTCTGCTGCTCGTGGATCTCCTTGCCCAGGAAGACCATCTCCTCCCTTTTGCCGAAGGTGCGCGGCCCCAGCTTCTGGCTCATGCCGAACTCGGTGATCATGCGGCGGGCGATGAGGGTGACCTTCTCCAGGTCGTTCTGCGCGCCGGTGGTCAATTCACCCAGTGAGACCTGCTCGGCTGCCCTGCCGGCCAGGCTGATGACCATCATATCCTTGAACCTTTCGTAGGTTTCAAGATGCCGCTCCTCGCTGGGCAGGAACCTGGTCCATCCTCCCATCATGCCCCTGGCCACAATGGATATTTTATGCACGGGATCGGCGTTGGGAAGCATCTTGGCCGCCAGCGCGTGGCCGGTCTCGTGGTAGGCAATTAATTCGCGCTCCCTCTTGGTAATAACGCGCCCCTTCTTCTCGGGGCCGGCGATGACGCGGTCGATGGAATCCTCCAGCTCCTTCTGCCCGATGTCCGTGCGGTTCCGCCTGGCTGCCAGTATGGCGGCCTCGTTGATCAGGTTGGCCAGGTCGGCGCCGCTGAATCCGGGCGTCTGCCGTGCGATCACATCGAGATTGGCTTCCTTGGCCAGCGGCTTGCCCTTGGCATGCACGGCCAGTATGGCGCTGCGCCCGTTGATATCCGGCTGGTCGATAACGATATGGCGGTCGAACCTGCCGGGTCTGAGCAGGGCAGGATCGAGTATGTCCGGACGGTTGGTGGCGGCCAGCACAATAACTCCGGTATTGCTGTCGAAGCCGTCCATCTCAACCAGTATCTGGTTCAGCGTTTGTTCACGTTCGTCGTGCCCGCCGCCCAGGCCCGCTCCCCTGTGCCGTCCCACGGCGTCTATCTCGTCCACAAAGACGATACAGGGTGAATTACGTTTGGCCTGATCAAACAGGTCGCGCACGCGCGACGCGCCCACACCGACGAACATTTCAACGAATTCGCTGCCGCTGATGGAGAAGAAGGGCACGCCTGCCTCTCCCGCAGTGGCCTTGGCGACCAGTGTTTTACCGCAGCCGGGAGGGCCGACCAGCAGCAGGCCGCGCGGTATGCGGGCGCCAAGGGCCAGGAATTTCTGCGGCGATTTGAGGAACTCCACCACTTCCTGAAGCTCACCCTTGGACTCGTCTATACCGGCAACGTCGGCAAATGTGACGGTGGGCTTGTCGCCCGATGCCAGGCGCGCCCGGCTCTTGCCGAAATTGAAAGCCTGTGTATTGGCGCCGCGCGCTGAACGGAACAGGAAAAACAGCAGGGCGCCGAAAAGGACAAGGGGCAGGAAGCTCAGCATGATGCTGCCCCAGTCGAAACCGCCGGTCTTTACGTCGAACTTGATCCCGCCCTCACCCAGGTTGACGCCGGCCTCTTTGAGGCTGTCCATCAGCTCCTTGGTGCTACCTACGTACGCGGCTTTAACCACCGCCTTATCATCCTTGAGACCAATGATGGAGTTGCCATCCTGCTGGATGATATTGACCTGTCCGCTTTTGGCACTGTCGATAAATGTATAGAAATCAACTTCCTTGGGTCCTTTGTTGATGGGAAAGAAGCTGAATGCGAGCGCGAGCAGGGCCACCAGTATGAGTAGGTAGAGAAGGCTACCTTGCCACCATCTTGCTTTCATATATTACCTTAGTTCAACAGTACGCTAATTATAGCAAATGACACGGCGATGATAAAGAAAATTTCGTATGATAACGATAGTAATCAGGTGCTTTTCCGTATCAGGGATCAGAGCAAAACACCCGGCTGCATCTAAATGCAGCCGGGTGTCTGCTTTATCATACACTCTCAGTTTAAGGCCAGGGCAGCGCCTTGGGGCTGAGGTGCAGCTCCTTCATGCCGGCCTCTTTCAGCATGGTCAGTGCCGTCTTGAGCTGTCTCTGCTGCTCTGCGCTCAGTTTGGACAAGACACGTCTGGTGCCTTCTTTTTTCATGGACTGTTTGAGGGCGTTTTCCCCCTTTGCCGTCAGGGTGATGCGGATGAGGTTCTTGCGCTCCATGTTCTTGGTCCGCTTGATCAGCCCCTGTTTTTCCATGCGCATCAGGATGCCTGATATGGAGTGCGGCTCGCGCAACAGCATACGGGAAATCCTGGCGGGGGTGACGTCCTTGCCCATGGCATCCACAAGGAAAAGGATAGCGGCCGAGGTTGCCGACAGGTTCTGGGGAAGCAGTTCCCGCTCCCTCACCTTTACGAATATGTCGGCTATCTGCATAATCTGCGTGACGAGGGTATAATCCTTGTCCGCTTTAATCTGCTGTGCCATTTAATAAATCAACCTCCGTTGATGTTTTTCATTAATTTGGAATATCGAGAGCCAATATATATTGTGCATGTATTAATATTGGCACAGCATCTGATTGATCAAGGCAATACGCCTGAATTAATTATGACAATAATTGGGGAAAAGTCAAACCCGACCTTCCTGCATTCCCAAACGTATGTGGTCATCGTTTTGACGTACGCCCGCCGTATTCGCTGTCCCGCTGCCGGGAGCGCGGTATCTATGCTATAATCAGGTATCGGGGATAAAAAACCGGTACTATAGTACTATTGAGGAGATAAATCTGGAGCCACTGGAAATAGCCCGAAGGGCAGTCGAGTTGGCCTCGGATAAGCAGGCCGAGGATGTGGTGTTGCTGGATATGAGGAAGGCCTGTTCCTTTACGGACTATATCGTTATCTGCAGCGGCGACAGCGACCGCCAGGTGGATGCCATCCACCGTGAGATCTTAAACTCGCTCAAAAAGGAATCGGCTGTGCCCTACCGCAGCGAGGGGGATTCCGACTCGGGATGGATACTGCTGGATTATCTGGGCACAGTCGTACATATCTTCTCGAAAGAGATGCGCCATTTCTACGACCTGGAAAACGTCTACGGCAAGGCCGTGCGGCTGCTGACTATCCAGTAAGCCACCGGTCCACGTCCCTGGTATAGCTCAGTATCTCATCCGGCTTGAAGAAGATGGCAATCTCCTTTTCCGCGTTCTCGGGAGAGTCGGAGCCGTGAATCAGGTTGTGCTCCATGTTTATGCCCAGGTCCGCCCTGATTGTGCCGGGCGCCGCCTTCTTGGGATCGGTGGAGCCCATGGTCTGCCTGGTTGATTCAATGGCCTTTTCGCCTTCCAGCACAGCCGCTATGATCGGTCCGGAAGTGATGAAATTGACCAGGTCCTGGAAAAAGGGTTTCTCTTTATGGACGGCATAGTGCCTCTCGGCCAGCGCCCTGTCCATGCGAAGCATCTTGAGGGCCACTATTTTCAGGCCGCGTCTCTCCAGCCTGGATAGTATCTCTCCGACCAGGCACCGCTGTACGCCGTCAGGTTTGACTAAAACGAGTGTCTTTTCCATTTCTTCTCCACGCCATATTTATTGCCCGCGAGCGGATACTTATTTTATCCATAATGACGTTATTTTGCTATTGTCAGATTGTTGTCGGCGGCCCAATCAGATAGACTATTACGCAAGATTATCGGGGACCATTTATATGGAAGTTCCAACTTACGCGGCAGTGGCCGTTGATATCATGGTAGTCCTGGTGCTGGTTTTCAGCTTTCTGGGAGGCTTGAGGCAGGGAGCGCCCAAAGAGATGTGCGGGCTGCTGGCATTTATCGTCGCCCTTTCCATCACGGGCGCCTTTTCAATTTATGTCTTTGCGTGGATGAGTTTTACCTCGGACCATTTATGGCGGTCGCTGCTGACCTTTGTGATCACCATGGCCATTATTATGATAATAATGCATATTGTCCTGCTGCTGCCCCGCCACCTGCTGGACAAGATATGGAGCGGGGGATTTTTCTGGAGCGCCCTGGGCGGCATCTTCGGTCTGATCAACTCGGCGCTGGGGATGGTGCTGATGGTGCTGCTGCTGGAAATCTACCCCGTGCTCGACTGGCTTAACGATCTGCTGGCGGCCTCCAGTGTTTTAGACTGGCTGGTATCGGTATCCGGTCCCACCGTGTTGTATCTGATGCATATGACGGGGATATACTGATCGGCGGCAGCGGTCAGTATTTCTTTTTGCGCTGTGTGATGGGAGGCTGTCTCAGGTAAATAGGCTGAAGCGTAACCGGGTTGTCCGATTGCCCGGATTTCAGCCGCCGCCATCCGAGGGACGATATAGATCCCGGCCGCCTCAGGCGCTGCTCCCATTCAGGGATAACTGCGTTCTCCCCCAGCGCCGCACGGATATGCTGAGCGGCAGCGTCAGGTATCTCACCGCAAAACAGGGTTTTGCGGCGGGTATTTTCGCACAGCGCCTCAACGGTGGTGAGATGCTCCTCTTTCAGCTGTCGCCATTCGTCGTCATAATGATAGAGTGCGGCGGCGATTTCTCCCCTGCCCGCATCGTGCAGCGGGCAGAGCGGCAGGCCGCTGAAAGAAAATACAAACGCCTCCGCCTCGAGCGTGCTGATGCCCACCAGGGGCAGGTTGAGGGAGAATGCCAGGCCCTTGGCCGCACTGATGCCGGCACGGAGCCCGTTGAAGCTGCCGGGGCCGATGGCCACGAATACTGCGGACAGAGACCTGAAGTCCGATTTTACGGTTTGCAGCAGCCTCTCGATATTGGGGAAGAGCTCGGAAGTGTGGTTCTGGCCCGGTTTCCAGGTCAGCTCCGCGACAGGGCTGCCCTCCAGTGAGACAGCCAGGCCGCCCCAGGATGTCGAAGTGTCTATTGCCAGTTCCATTTGTCTTCCCTGTCGTTTTGCAGCGAGGCCTTTAAACGTTTGACCAGTTCGTCGTATCTTTTGCCGTGGGGGATGAAGGAGATGCTGCGCTTTTCGCCCGGCAGGTGCGTGAGCCTGATGGTCAGGTTGTTCCCGGGCAAAACGTCGGTCCCCTTGTCGGCCCATTCAATTGCACAGACGGAGTCATCGCGAAAATACTCGTCCAGGCCGATTCCTGCGATCTCTTCAAGATGGTCGAGCCGGTAAAGGTCGAGATGGTAGAGGGGAAGCCGGCCGTGATACTCACGGGCTATCATAAAGGACGGGCTGCAGGCATACTCGTCTATACCCAGGCCGAAGGCGATGCCCTGCACCAGGTGGGTTTTACCTGTGCCCAGGTTGCCGGTCAGCAGATAGACCTGGTTGCCTTCCGCCAGGCGGCCGATGTGCATTCCCAGCCTGCGCGTCTGATCGGGGCTGCCGGTTATAACGCTGAGCTTGCCGTTGTCCGTTTTCATAGCTTCGATTTAAAGTGGTCCCAGCCGCCGGGGCGGTGCGGCACCTTTTTACCGCGGGCGTTGAGAAGGGAGATATCGCCCGCCGGGCCATGCGTAATCTCTCCGATAACCGCCGGCGGCGGCTCGAAGGCGGCCAGGACTTTTTGAATAGTCTTCGCGCCGGCCGTAATCAGGAGGCCGTAGTCCTCACCTCCGCCCAGGGATATTTCAAGGCCTCTGCGGCCGAAGTACCTGCTGAGCGCGGTGTGCAGCGGTATTTTCTCAAGCAGGAGGGCAGCGCCTGTGCGGCTGGACCTGCATATATGGCCCAGGTCTGCCAGCAGGCCGTCGCTGGTATCGATGGCCGTCCTCACACCCAGCCGGGCAAGTCTGGGCCCTGCAGTGTAATCGGGCGCGGGGCGAAGGTGGGCAGCTTTAAGGAGCTGCTCCGTTTTTCTGTCGACTTCAATTCTGTTGGCCAGGACTTCCAGGCCGGCCGCCGAGAGGCCCGGATGGCCGAACAGGGCAATTACGTCGCCCGGGCGCGCCGAAGAGCGGGTCATGAGCCGGCCAGCAGCCGTGCCGGTGAGGCTGATGTTGACCACCACACTGTCCGAGGCCGAGACATTGCCGCCCGCTATGGCTATGCGGCACCTGTTGCACAGCTCTATCATGCCCTCGTACATCTCGAGCACATCGTCCACCCTGTGCCGACCCGGCAGGGAAAGGGAGACCAGTGCATACAGGGGTCGGCCGCCCATCGAGTTTATGTCGCTCACATTGGCCGCCAAGGCCTTCCATCCAAGGTCTCTCCAGCCCGTATATGAGAAGTCGAAGTGCACCCCTTCGACCATGACGTCGGTCGTCATCAACTCCACGCCCTCTGCTCTGTTCCAGGCGGCGGTGTCGTCGCCGATGCCGATAATAAGGTCTTTCCAGGCCGGGGACTGCTTGCGGCATTTTCGCTTTATTAATGCGGAGATGCTTGAGATGAGGCCGAATTCGCCTGCTTCAGCTACGCGCATGCCGTGATTATAGCACAGGGCTGCGCCCGGGTTGGCGGCGGGTCTTGCTATAGGTGTAGCAGCGCGTATATAATGCAGGAAAGTAAAGCTCAGGCGGTGAAATATGCAGCAGATGGTAACATGCCAGAATTGCGGCGCACAGAATGCCGCCAACCAGCAGTTCTGTGTCTCTTGCGGGGCGCACCTGGGAACCAACCAGCGCCAGGTTCCCCATGTGCCCATTGTAACCGGCATAGCTACCCCTGCCCCTATGATGACAAACATGATGCCCCCGCAGCCAGTGACGCCGGCCGTAGCACCCGATATGCATCATCACAGGCCGATCGATGTCAAGCCTACCTGGGGCCTGGCCTGGGGCCTTTTCTGGCGCATGCTCTGCCTGTGGATATTCGTATCGGGCGTGGTGTTCCTGGTGTACATGCTGGTCAGGCTGGCGCTGGGTTATACATCGGTTTTCGGAAGCTGGTAAAATAGCTGCCTGTACGTTGTCTGCGCCCGGGGTGCTGCCGCTAAGCAGCACCCTGTTTATAACCGGGGCAAATAGCGAATGTGAAGGATGGACGCAACTCTATGTCCAAGAAACGCAACAGAAATAAGAAAAAAGAGGTCAAGATGGTCTGGTACAGAAACAAGGCTATAATGGTACCGGTGGTTGCAGGGGTGGTGCTGATCGGACTGGTGCTAACGTTGTTTATGACAGGAGTGATTAAAATGCCCGCACAACAGCCTAAAAGCTACAATTCACCCATCCCCATGACGATCGATGTCAATAAGAAATACACTGCGCTGATCAAGACCGCCAAAGGGGACCTGGCGCTGGAGCTCTATCCACAGGACGCTCCGGTGACGGTCAACAGCTTCGTCACGCTGGCGCGCCAGGGGTTTTACAACGGCCTGACCTTTCACCGCGTGATACCCGATTTTATGGCGCAGGGAGGGGATCCCAGCGGCAACGGCACGGGCGGCCCGGGATACAAATTCCAGGATGAGTTCAGCTCCCGCACGCACCAGGCCGGTTCGCTGTCGATGGCCAACTCGGGGCCGAATACCAACGGAAGCCAGTTCTTCATCTGCTATACGCCGCAGCCCCACCTGAACGGCAAGCACACCGTTTTCGGGCAGCTTACGCAGGGCATGGATGTGCTGACGAAGCTGGTCAACGGCGATAAGATGATCGAAGTAACGATCACCGAGAGCAACTGAAGCGGCGGTTCAGATGATACCCCAGTCGCGGTAACCCTGCTGGATCACAGCCAGGTATGCGGGTGAAGGCTTGTCCTCCTCCTCCTGCCTGGCCTTGATAAAGGTCACGGCATCGTATACATCTCCGCCGTCGGTGAAAACGCGCACATCCAGGTGCTTGTAGTTGACGGGATACTCTTCCCATTTGTCCAGCTTGCGCAGGCCGGACTCGCTTATCTCGTAGACCGCCCCGATGACCTTATCGCCCTTCGAGCCCCTGATGGTGGCCTCGGCGCCCCTGCGCAGGCGCGAGAAACCGCTGAAGACCAGCCTGTAATTGGGCAGTGTGGCTACGGCCACGGCCTTGGCGCCGGGGCAGTGTTGCTCCATCTGCTTGCGGCTCATATTTGAGGCATAAGCGAAGT
>JBAZLT010000053.1:0-8442 GCA_041650115.1 Dehalococcoidia bacterium
TGGCGGTTTGCTCGGCTACACTGAAGAGAAGATCGAGGAGCTGATAGGACAAGGCATCATCTAACCTGCGTTCCACAGGCAGCCGCGCTAACGCTGCGTTAGTGATCTGCCGGCTATGACCGCCTGTCCCAGCGAGATGCCCCCATCGTTGGCGGGCACGTTTTTATGCGTGAGTATCTGAAATCCGCTCTGCCTGAGTAGGGAAGTCACCTTTCCCAGCAGCAGGCGGTTCTGGAAGCATCCCCCGCTGAGCGCCACCGTATTCAATCCGGACCGGGCCTTTATCTTGAGGCATACATCGCGTGTCATGGATGCAACGGTGTTGTGAAATCTCATGCTGATGGTGGATGCCCTGCATCCCCTCAGTATGTCGTCGGCCACGGCGGCGATCAGCTCATGTAAAAGTATGATCGTGTAGTCCTCGTCGCCCGCCAGGGAGAACGGATAATTGCCTCGTTCGTCCAATGCATCGTAGGCCCGCATCTCCAGTTCGATGGCCGCCTGCGCCTCGTAATCGATGGTGGAGCGTATATCGGCCATGGCTGATACGGCATCGAAAAGCCTGCCCATGCTGGAGGTCAGCGGCGAATTGAGCCCGGTTTCCACCTGCCTGCTCACAAGCTCTATCTCGTCTTTGCCGGTGTTGTTGAGGAATCCCATCCGGCTGTCGAAGGTATTGCGGCCCAGCAGAACCAGCATATAGCTCAGTGCTGTGCGATAGGGCTTTTTTATGGCGGCTGAGCCTCCGGGCAGTGGGAGGTATTCGAGCTGGCCCGTCCGTTTGAAGCCCCTCATATCCGACACCATGAATTCGCCTCCCCAGATCTTGCTGTCGGTTCCGTAGCCGGTGCCGTCGAAAGCCACACCAATGACAGTCTCATCGAGGCCGTTATCGGCAAGGCAGGAGGCTATGTGCGCGTGGTGGTGCTGTACCGGGATCGCTCGCAGGTTGTGCTTTTCCGCCTCTTCCAGGGCGTATTTGGTGGGCAGGTACTCGGGATGCATATCATGGGCTATGGCCTCCGGTTTTATGCGGAAAAGATGCTTGTAGAGCTCAATCGTGCGGATGTAGTGGTCGAGTGTTTCAATATTCTCCATATCGCCTATATGCTGGCTGACGAAGGCGTGCTTGCCGCTGGTCAAGCAGAAGGTGTTTTTCTCCTCGGCGCCGCAGGCCAGCAACTGTGGCGTGCTGCCGCTCAGATGAACCGGATAAGGCGCGTAGCCCCTGGCCCGGCGAATAAGCTGGGGCATACCGTCGACCACCATGGCAACGCTGTCGTCGTAGGTCGAATGGATGTCCCGGTTGTGCAGTAAGAAATAATCGGCTATCTTCCCCAGCCTTTGCAGCGCCTCATTGTTCTGTCCGGCGATGGGCTCCTCGCTGATGTTTCCGCTGGTCATGACCAGCGGGAGGCCTGTCGCGCGCATAATAAGGTGGTGCAGGGGGGTGTACGGTACCATGACCCCGAGGTATTTAAGCCCGGGCGCTATCTGGCTGCATATGGTTGAGCTCTCTTTCCAGCGCAGCAATACAATGGGCGCCTGGGGAGAGGAAACCAGCTTCTCCTCTTCGGCGGTCACGATACAGTATCTTCCAATCTTCGCTATGTCCTTGAGCATTACGGCGAAAGGTTTGGACGGGCGGCGCTTTCTCTGACGCAGCCTGGCTACCGCTTCCGTGTCCTCGGCGTTGCAGGCCAGCAAAAAGCCCCCCAGTCCCTTGATGGCCACAATATGGCCTTGGTGCAGCAAATCCGACGTTTTTTCGATGATGTCTGCGCAGTCCACCTCACGTCCAAGGCTGTCTGTAAGCTGGAGCTGAGGCCCGCAGGCCGGACAGGCGTTGGGCTGGGCGTGAAAGCGGCGGTCCAGGGGGTCGGTGTATTCCTTTTGACAATCCCTGCACATCTTGAATGAGGACATGGTGGTGAGCGGTCGGTCGTAGGGTATGTCTTTAATGATGGTGAAGCGGGGTCCGCAGTTTGTGCAGTTGGTGAACGGGTAGTGCCAGCGCCGGTTTTGAGCAGTAAAGATATCTTCAAGGCAGGGGCCGCAGGTTGCGATGTCGGGCGAGACCAATTGATATTTGCCGGGCTGGGCTATGCTGTCGCGTATCTCAAAACCGCGGTATCCGGCAGGCCTGTCGAAGTCGACGGACAGACTCTCTATTCTTGATAGTGGGGGCGCCTCGGCTCTGAGGCTGGAGATGAAGCTGTCAAGCCTGTTTCTGGCGCCTTCGACCTCGATCCTGACATCCTCGGATGTATTGCAGACCCAGCCGTTCAGCTTGTATTTTTTAGCCAGGCCGTAAACGAATGGACGGAAGCCCACTCCCTGTACTACGCCCCTGGCACTGATGCGGGCAAGTTGATTCTCTTTAACGGCCGGCATGGGATCAAGTGGAATTGTACTTCAAGAGGTGAAGGCGGGCAAGGTGGCCTTTCAATTGCGCATATTTACTTTTGATAAAACCTGACTTATACTTTGGATAATTTTGTGGGAAACGGTTGGCGGCTGCCTGTAAATATTATGGGCGGATCTGGTTCACCGCTTCCCGTTCATCACTTGAGAATAGATGCAGGGTAAGATCAGCAAACAGGCAGGTGTTGAAGGGGATTTCGGGGGACTGGAGCTGACTGATGTAATAGATGCCGGGGCTATTCAGGACCTGACGGATTATTTTTACGAGATTACCGGTATCGGCATAGGCATCCTGGATATTAAGGGCAATATTCTGGTTTCGGGGGGTTGGCAGGATATCTGCAGTAAATTTCACCGCGTGCATCCCGCTACCTGCTCCAACTGTCTGGAAAGCGATAAGCATCTTGCGAAGGGAGCCGGGTTCGGGACTTTCAAGCTTTACCGCTGCAAGAACGGTTTGTGGGATGCGGCCACAGCCATCGTAGTGGATGGTGAGCACCTGGGAAATTTATACTGCGGTCAGTTTCTTTTTGATGACGAAAAGCTTGATTACGATTTTTTTCGCTCGCAGGCCGACCACTGCGGATTCGATCAGGCCGGGTATTTGGCGGCGCTGGACAGGGTGCCGCGCAGGAACCGGCAGACGGTGGATACCGTCATGGGTTTTTTCATCAGGCTGGCCGGATTGATCTCATCTCTCAGCTACAGCAATATCAAGCTGGAACGCAGCATATGCGAAAGGGATGTGCTGGCCGAGTCGCTGCGAGAGAGTGAGAAAAAATACCGCAACCTCGTGGAGAACGCGGGCGAGGTTATACTGATATCGCAGGATGGACTGATTAAATATATTAACGATACCAGGGAGGGGTACACCGGGTATGCCAGGGACGAGCTGATAGATACCCGTTTCATCGACTATATTCATCCCGACGACAGGGCTTTGGTGATGGAATATGACTTCGCGCGTGAAAAAGGCCGCAGGTCGCCCATTTCACATGATTTCAGGATGATAAACAAGACCGGGGAGACGCGCTGGATTAATTTTAATGCGGCTTTAACCGAGTGGGAGGGGAGACCTGCCACGCTGAATTTTCTCAGGGATATTACACATCAAAAAAGGGCGGAAAAAGAGCGCCAGGAGATGCAGGATAAGCTGCTGACAGCTATGCATGCGGCCATAGAGGCCATTGCTATGACTACCGAGAGAAGGGACCCATACACGGCGGGGCACCAGCGGCGCGTGTCCCAGCTGGCCGGCGCCATGGCTCTGGAGATGGGGCTGACCGAGTTTCAGATAGAGGGGATTGAGCTTGCCGGCAGTATCCACGATATCGGCAAAATCAACGTGCCTGCGGACATATTGAGCAAGCCGCGCAGCCTGAACGAGCTCGAGTTCGGCCTGGTAAAAGAGCATTCCCTGGCAGCGTACAACATCCTGAAAACGATCGACTTTCCCTGGCCGATTGCCGAGATTGTGCTGCAGTATCATGAGAGGCTGGACGGCACGGGATACCCGGCCGGGCTCAAGGGGGATGAGATCTGCCTGGAGGCGAGGATACTGGCCGTGGCTGATGTGGTCGAGGCCATGGCCTCGCACAGACCTCACCGCCCGGCGCACACCGTAGAAGTGGCCCTTGAGGAGATCAAGGGGAAAAGAGCGCAGGCTTTTGATGAGGCGGCTGTCGATGCCTGTCTCGGGCTCTTCAATGGCAGGGGGTTCAAATTCGATTAACCTGTCGATGGTAAACGAAGTTCAAAATGCAGGGAGGTAAATGATGGAACATGATTACAGGGTTTACCGGTACAGGTGGGTGGTGCTGGCCATCTACATGTACGTTTCGGCGCTGACACAGCTTTACTGGCTGAATTTCGCAGCGATCGATACATATATAGAGGACATGCTGCATATACCGGCCAGCGTCGTTCAATGGTTAACGCTGGTTTTTCCACTGATTCAGGTTATCCTCACCATACCTGCCGGCATAATCATAGATAAGATCGGGTTCAAGTGGGGCGTGGGTATCGGCGCCATACTCACCGGCGTCTTTTCGCTGGTGAGGCTGGCTGCGCCTGATTCATTCACCATTCTGCTGATCTCCCAGATAGGGATTTCTCTGGGACAGCCCTTCGTGCTCAACGGCATAACCAAGCTGGCTTCGGTGTGGTTCGCGCCCAAGGAGGAAGCCACGGCCGTCGGCCTGGGCACGCTGGCGCTGTTTGTGGGTATGATGGTCGCGCTGGGCGCCACTCCGGCCATCGTTGAAGAACTCAGCTACAACTCCATGCTCTGGATATACGGCATAGCCGGCATCTTCGGCACGCTGGTATACGTGCTAATCGTCCGCGCCAAGCCTCCCACCCCGTCGCGGGCGCCGGAGGAAGAGGTTTCATCCGGTAGCTGGGGAGGCCTGGGAGTGATTCTCAAGAACAGGAATTTCCTGCTGCTGGGATTTGTGACATTCGTGGGACTTGGCTCTTTTAACGGTCTCGCCACCTGGCTGGAAAAGATACTTGACGAGCTTCACGCCATCCCCATGTCGGAGGGCAGCACTATATCGGCCGCCATGATCTTCGCCGGCATGGTCGGGTGCATCGTCGTGCCGATCATTTCGGACCAGATCAGGAAGCGCAAGATATTCGTCGTGCTGGCGACACTGATGGGGGCCATTACTATCGGGGCGATGATCCTCATCAGGGGCTATGTGCCGAATATGATCAACTGCATCGTGCTGGGCTTCTTCCTGCTGTCGGCATTTCCCGTCATTCTCACCATGTCGGCCGAGGTAACGGGACCCAAATATGCCGGTGTATCGGTGGGATATCTGCAACTGCTGGGGAACCTGGCGGCCGTGATCCTGGTGCCTACCATGGAAGGGCTGGAATCCACGACCGGCCAGTTCGTAGCTCCGCTGGGCTTACTGGTTCTGCTTTTCGTAGCTGCGTTTATAATATCCCTCTGGCTCAAGGATACGCACCCGCAGGCATGATATAAAGTCAGCGGTTTCACAGGTTCGAACTTATTCAGAGGCAGGTTGTATTTGCCTATCTGTCGCAATGCCCGGTTAAGTCAAAGATGGCGGCGTATATGGGTAACGATTCTTGTTTTTCTAAACTTTGCCCAGGGAGGAATCGTTGTAATTGATGTCAGTAATGTATGCAGGAGGCGGAGAAATGAAATCCATCCGAATGAATATCGTGTGTATAGCGCTTGTGCTTATAACCGCTCTGGCGGCCTGTGCACCACCGGTTTCAACCGATGTCATAAGCTCGGACAAACCGAGGGCGGCTGGCTCAGCAGGCAAGCAGGATATAATCATGCTGGTTGAAGGCAATAATGCTTTTGCCTGTGATCTGTATCAGACGCTGAAAGGTAAACAGGGCAATCTGTTTTACTCGCCTTATTCCATCTCGCAGGCGCTGGCCATGACCTATGCTGGCGCAAGGGATACTACTGAGAAAGAGATGGCTGCCACACTTTATTTCACCTTGCCGCAGAACAGTCTGCATCCGGCCTTCAACAGCCTTGATCAGCAACTGAAATCACGCGGGCAGGGAGCTAAAGGCAAGGATGACAAAGGATTCAGGCTCAATATCGTCAATGCCATCTGGGGGCAGAAAGACTACAGGTTTCTGCCTGACTACCTGGATACGCTGGCTCAGAACTACGGCGCGGGGTTGAGGACTCTGGATTTTCACAATGAGCCTGAAACCTGCCGGCTGATTATTAATAAGTGGGTGGAGGATCAGACCGAGCAGCGCATCAAAGACCTTTTGAAAGAGGGAGATATAGATCCTCTGACACGTTTGGTTCTTACCAATGCCATATATTTCAATGCAGCCTGGGCCGATAAATTTGATAAGAATCTGACTAGACCTGCCTCCTTCTATCTGCTGGACGGCTCGACGGTGGAAGTTCCCCTGATGCAGCAGTCCGAACGAATGGGGTATGCAGCCGGTGAGGGATACAAGGCTGTATCGCTGCCTTATGATGGTCGCGAACTGGAGATGGTGGTGATGCTTCCCGACCAGGGGAAGTTCGCCGAATTCGAACAGTCCCTGGACTCCGCCAAGCTCAGCGCTATTCTTGAGACCATAGCGCCCACGCAGGTCAATCTGCGCTTTCCTCGCTTCAAGATTGAGTCCGAGTTCGATCTGGGCAATGCGCTATATGACATGGGGATGCCCACCGCATTCACCGACCTGGCTGATTTCTCCGGCATGACCGGCAACCGTGATCTATACATATCCACAGTCGTGCACAAAGCTTTCGTAGAGGTGGACGAGGCGGGTACGGAAGCCGCGGCCGCCACAGCTGTTGTTATGCGGGCCACAGCGATGCCTCTTGAGCCGGAGGAGGTCACCGTTGACCGTCCGTTCATATTCATCATAAGGGACACACAGACCGGCTCGATCATTTTTGTCGGCAGAGTGGTTAATCCATTGTGATAGTCGTCTTCCCGGTGGAGGTTGCCCATCCGTCCTGAAATTTTACCTGCGGAATAATTGTTGCAGTTATCGACTGCCGTAGAATCATAAAGCGTACCCTGTTGCCTATCGTTTCACCTGCATCGTGTGTTTCCCATGTTTTTCACTGACGATATGCTTGCTGTCCGCTAAGGCATGTAGTATATTAAGCGGGTCAAACAGTCCGAAGATTATAAGTGGAGGTGTACAGTATATGAAGTCGGCATCATTATATTCACGCATCATCCAGGTCTCTATTTGTTTGGTAATAATAACAAGCCTGCTGGCCTGCGCTGCTCCCAAACAAACATTTGAATATGAATCGAACGCGGCGCTAAGGCAGCAACTGGCGCAGGCTGCGCCCTATCCGGAGATCGGCTTCGCCGTAATCAGCGACCTGCATATCTATGATCCTTCATTGGGGACAACGGGCACGGCATTCGAAGCCTATCTGGACAAGGACCGCAAACTTTTGAGGGAGAGCCCGGAGATACTGGAATCAGCTATCTCCATAATCAAAGCTCTCAAGCACGATATCGTACTGGTGCCGGGCGACCTGTCCAAAGACGGTGAGAAAGTGTCACACCAGCTGGCCGCCAGCTACCTCGCGCAGTTGAAATCCGCCGGCAAGAAGGTGTTCGTAGTGCCGGGGAACCATGATATCCTGAACGGGCACTCGTTTAAATATGTGGGTGATGCCATTGAGCGCGTACCCAACATTACACCAGATCAGTTCGTCCAGATTTATGCCGATTATGGCTACAAGGATGCCCTGCAGCGCGATCCGAACTCTCTCAGCTATGTAGCTGAGCTGCAGCCAGGCCTCCGGCTGCTGGCGCTGGATGCCAACCGTTACAGGGAGAACGTTGAGAACAAGGAGCCCATTACCGACGGCAAGTTCAGTGCTGAGACGCTGGCATGGATCGAGAAGATGCTTGCCCAGGCAGCCAAGGAAAACAAGGCTGTCATAGTGATGATGCACCACGGCATTATGGAGCACTATGCGGGCCAGGAGAAGAATTACGGCGAATACATTGTGGACAACTATGAGGATGTCGCCAGACTGTTGGCCAATTACAATGTGCGTATGGTCTTTACGGGCCATTACCATGCCCAGGATGTCACCGAGAAGAAGTTCGACAACGGCAAGTTTATATTTGATATCGAGACCGGTTCGCTGGTAACTTATCCCTGTCCTATTAGAGTAGTTGCCATAGATAAGAACCAGATAGCAAATATAAGCGAAGATCGTGTGACTTCCATCAAGTCGCACCTGACGGATTTCCCGGCCTATGCAAAGCAATATCTTCAGGACGGCATTGCAACTATTGCCACAGGTGTATTGACGGGTTACAAGATCGACCGTCCCGAGGCCGAAAAGATTGCGCAGGAGATAGCTGTCGGATTCGGTGCGCACTACGGCGGCGATGAGCAGCTGGCGCCGGGACAGACCATGGTCACGGAAACCGGGTTGAGCCCCCTTGCCTGGCTGGTAATTCAATACCGTAAAGATCTTATCCTCGGCCTGTGGAAGGACCTGCCCCCACCGGATAA
>JBAZLT010000054.1:0-8248 GCA_041650115.1 Dehalococcoidia bacterium
AGACAACGCCGCCTGTTACGAAAATATACTTAGCCATAGCTATACAGGGCTGCGGTTACATATGTCTGCGACTGCATAATCAATCACGGGTTAAATTGCGTCTGCGGGAGATTTGAGCTTGCCGGGAAAGCAGGGTTTTTTTAAACCCTGATGTTATTATAGATATACGTATTTCGGTATGTCAAGTGGCCGGCGGCCATAATTGTAGGGGCGTTGTCGTAGTCTGACACAATGTCATTGCGAGCTTTTCACACCCGTCATTGCGAGCGCAGCGAAGCAATCTTGTACGCGATTGCAGGTGTTCAGGATTGCCGCGCCCTTCGGGCTTGCAATGACATATGTAGCGCCGATATTGAAACCCGCCGCCCGTTTGGTTATCATCTAAGCGGTATTGATATGGAAAAGGCCCGCAAATACGAGCTTATCTTCACCCCGGCAGCGCTTGTGCTTATCATGGCGGTGGCCTTTTATTTCCGTGTCGTGCTGCCCTGGGAGACGGTCTTCGGCGGGCCCTGGATAAAGCTGACCGGCATCGACGCCTATTACTACATGCGCCTGGTAGATAACATGGTGAGCAACTTCCCGGCCCTGATGGACTTCGATCCTTATACCATATATCCGGGTGGAGGACATCCGGGAGATATAAACTTCTTCACCTTCATGACGGCCGGTATTATTAAATTACTGGGCAGTACTGTGCCCTCCCCGCAGCAGGTGGACGCCATCGCCGTGTGGGTGCCGGCCGTTATGGGGGTGCTGCTGATAATACCCGTTTTCTTCATCGGGCGGGCCCTGGCCGGGCGCTGGGCCGGGCTGGTGGCGGCCGCGGCCGCGGCGGTGCTGCCGGGCGAGTTCCTCAACCGCAGCATGCTGGGCTTCACCGACCACCACATAACCGAGGTGTTTTTCACCACCTTTTTCGTGCTTTTCTTCCTGCTGGCGCTCAAGCACAGCCGCCAGTTCAGCTACCGCCTGTTGAAGGAGGGCCGCTTTCCGCCGCTCAGCCGCCATATACCCTACAGCTTCATCGCCGGCGTCTTCATGGGCCTTTACCTCATCTCCTGGCGCGGCTCTCTCCTCTTTATCTTCCTGGTATTCGTCTTTTTCGTCATCCAGTTCGTCAGCGACCACCTGCGCGGCTTCCCCACCGATTACCTCAGCAAGGTTGCCGTAACCTGTTTTCTTATTGCCCTGCTTGTCTTCTTGCCCGTCTCGCGCGATAAGCCTGCTCTCCTCTCGCTGGCCGCGGTCATGCTTACGCCGATATTGCTCAACGTCCTCTCGGTTGTCATAGAGGCGCGGGGGCGCAAGCCCGTATACTACGCTGTCGCGGTGGCCGCGCTGTTGGGTCTGGGTGTGCTGGGCGTATGGCTGGTCTTCCCTGATTTTATGAAGTATATCGGCTATACATTCAACAGCGTGTTTTCCTGGGAATTCGGCTTGACCGTTGAAAGTGAGTCCAGGCCGCTTTTCTTCCCCGGCGATATTTTTTCGCTTGAGACAGCCTGGGCGCAGTTCGGCCTGGCCCTGTACCTGGGCCTGGCCGGGTTGGCCGTCCTCATCTACCGGGCCGTGCGTCATGGAGCGCCCGAGCTCGTTTTCACAGCCGTGTGGACGCTGCTGATCATGTTCTCCGTCTTCGGCATGACCAGGTTTTCCGCATATTTATCGGTTTGCCTGGCGGTGCTGGCCGGTTACCTGGCGGGCGTAATTATTGAGGCTGTTTACGCCGGCGGCGGGCGCGCGGCGGAGAGGCCGGGCAGGAAAAAGAGGAAGGCGGCGCCGCGGGTTTCAGTAAATGGCGGCAGGCTTGCGCTTGCCATATTCGCAGTGGTGACAATATTTGCCATGCTCGTGCCCGGCGCCGTCACGGCCGCCGGTCAGGCCGGCAATCCCTCCCACGCGCCCCCCGATGCCTGGCTGGAGGCGCTGGACTGGCTGCGGGCCAATACGCCCGAGCCGTTTGGGGACGCGGACTATTATTATGCTTTGTACAGTGATCCCAGGGTAGGCAAGGCTTATGCCTACCCCGACACATTCTACAGCACAATAGTCTGGTGCGATTACGGCTACTGGCTGACGCGCGCAGGCCGCCGCGTGCCGGTATCGAACCCGGGGGCCGCCAAAGAACGCACTGCCGTCTTTTTCACCTCGCAAAAAACTGAGTCTTCATCAGTCCTTGAGAAAAGATGGCGCGCCCGCTATGTAGTGGTCGACAGCCGCATAGCCAATCCCAACGACAAGTTCTACGCCCTGGCCGGCCTGAGCGGGGGCCGGGAGGGCGACTATTACGAGCTGTGCTGGCAGCAGAAGGAAGGGAAATACGTTCCGCTGCTGGTCTTCTACCCCGGATACTACCGAGCCATGGTCGTCAGGCTATTCAATTTCGACGGCAAAGCCGTTGTGCCTGCATCCGCCATGGTTATGGCCTGGCAGGAGAGAAAGATGCCCGACGGGCAGAAGTTCAAGGAGATAACGGAGCTTAAAAAGTTCCGCAGCTATGCGGAGGCTGATGCATTTATCGGCGGGCAGAAGCAGGGCAACTATTCGGTCATCGGGACGGACCCGCTGGCTAGCCCCGTGCCGCTGGAGGCGCTGAACGCCTATAGCCTGGTCTATCAATCGAAGGAGATGGGCAGCGTAGGCTCGCCGGTGCAGCTTCCGGCCATCAAGATCTTCGAGATCAAGTAAGATTGAAACGTCATTGCGAGGAGCGCAACAACGAAGCAATCTTGTGCGTGATGGCAGTAAGCAGGATTGCCGCGCCCTTCGGGCTCGCAATGACATAGTATTCGCTGTTCATTGCGAGGAGCGTAGCGACGAAGCGATCTATTCCTGTCGGGGCTTGTTGTCCGCAGCCTGTTTTGCCGCAGGCGCGGGCCTTCTCTTCTCTATATACTCGGCCGTGAAGGCGGCGATCACGCCCAGTATCAGTCCCAGCACCAGTGCGATGCCGATATTCATCAGCCTGTTGGAGGGCGCCGGGTCCTGCGGCGGCGTGGCGTAGCCGACCTGCCGCACCGGCGCGATCATCGCGTTGCGCTGTATGTTCAGTCTTTCCTCGGCCTGGATGGCGGCCAGGTAGGAGCTCCAGGCCGTGTCCCTGGCGCTGGACAGTTCGCTGCCGCGCTGGCTCTCCTGCTCCAGCCCGGCCCTCAGCGCATTCATCTCCATCAGCACCTGGCCGGCCGTTTTGCCGTGTATGCCCGACCTGTCTTCCAGCTCTCTCACCAGCGCGTCGACGTCGGCCTTGCTGACGGGCGCTGTCGTGCCGGCGGTAAGCGGGGTTGCATCCGGCAGGGTGGTGTAGGATTTAATCTTGATGTACAGAAAGGCCAGGCTGGCGGCGTCATCGGCGCCTCCTGTTTTCGACAGGCTGTCTTGTAGTTGCAGCGCCTGGTACAGCAGGTTAGCGTCGGTTATGCGCCGGCTGATCTCAGCGATCTGGCTGGTGAGCTGGAAGGAGTCGTAGGCGGCCTGGGCCTCGCGGTAGAAGGCGTAGCTGGAGTCAATCTGCGCCTGCATCTCAGCCGCCGGCATCAGCGAGTTCAGATATACATCCGTGGCGTATTCGATGAAAGCGGCCGCCCAGGCGTTGGCCAGCTGCGCGGCTTTTTCTGAATCGGGGTAGCGGGCGGTGCAGGTGAAGTATGTCTGGCCGGCGTCGATCTTGAATATGTTTTTGATACCGGCCATGCTGCGCTCCGCGGGTGTGAGGTTGTCCGCCAGCGCCCTCAGCATATACTCGGCCGTGCTGTCGGACTTGGCCAGCTCGGCCATCTGCTTCTCGCTGTCTTCGCCGGGCGCCTTCAGCAGCGCCCTGGCCTCGTACACGGGTGGCGTCGCGAAGCTGACAATGCCCGCCGTGATCACGGCCGCCAGCGTGATGCCCAGGGTCAGCTTCCAGTGTTTGAATACGGTCCTGGCGTATTGCGCCAGGTCTATCTCATCTTCCATCTGCGGTCCCCCTGAGCGCTTTCATGCCCGGCCTGCTGTATGTCATAATATGATTTGTATTTTAACACAGACCGTTTGATCACTGCATTAAACCACATGACCATATTGCAGGGCCTGATACTGGGCGCCGTACAGGGGATTGCCGAGTGGCTGCCCGTCAGCAGCAAGGGTATCGTCACCCTGATACTGGTGAACTTCTTCGGCCTGCAGTTCAGGGAAGCCTTTTACCTGGCTGTCTGGCTGCATGCCGGCACGCTGCTGGCCGCCGTCTTCTACTTCCGCCGCGAGCTGTGGGAGATGATAAAGAGTCTGCCCGCTTACATACGCGATCTGCGCCACCCGGGCGCGACTGGACAGGGCAGGCTGATCACCTTCCTCATTATCGGCACGGCGGTTACGGCGGCGGTGGGCGGACCGCTCATACTTTTCAGCCTTGACAACTTGGAGCTGGGCGGCGTCGTTCTGACCGCCGTCATCGGCCTCTTCCTCATCATCACCGGCCTTGTGCAGCGGTTCGCGCTCAAATCAGCCGGGTTTGCGGATAAGCCGCTACGTATCCTCGACGCGGTCTGGGTAGGGCTGGCGCAGGCGCTGTCGGCCTTCCCCGGCTTCAGCCGCAGCGGCATGAGCATATCGGCGCTGCTGTTTCTGCGCTACAGCGGCGGCCAGGCGCTCAGGCTCTGCTTTCTGCTCAGCATGCCCATCATACTGGTGGCCGAAATCGGGTTGGGGCTGCTGCAGGGGATCACGCTAAACGAGGCGTCCGTTGCCGGGCTGCTGTCGGCGGCCGTTTTCGGCTTCCTCACCATCGGGGCGCTGATGAAAGTGGCTGTAAAGTTGCCCTTCTGGATATTCTGCGTGGCGCTGGGGCTGCTAAGCCTGGCGCCGTGGCTGGCCGGGCTGTGGGTCACCCTGTGGTGAATTTCAGGTGTTCCGCCGCCATGCGGCGCAGGCAGGCGCCGGTCAGGTCGTCGCTGCAGGAGCAGGCCGCCTTTTCCAGGTCGGCCAGGTCCTTTTTCAGCATGGCCGCGTCCGGCTCCGGATTGCGCACAACGAATATTTTGTCGTGCATGGTAGGCAGGCGGGTCTCGCAGTCCCAGGTCAGCTTCTCGCGCAGCTTCTCACCCGGCCTGACGCCGATGAACTCGATGGGGATGTCCTTGTCGGGCTCCAGGCCCGACAGCCGTATCATGTTTTTAGCCAGCTCGACAATGGATACCTGCTCGCCCATATCCAGCACGAATATCTCGCCCTTCTCTCCCAGCGCGCCGGCCTGTATGACGAGCTGGACAGCCTCGGGTATGGTCATGAAGAAGCGAATCATGTCGGGGTGCGTCACGGTCACCGGTCCGCCCCGGGCTATCTGTCGGCGGAAGATGGGCACCACGCTGCCGCTGGAGTCCAGCACGTTGCCGAAGCGCACCGACATAAAGCGCGTCTCCGAGGCTTCTGCGTAGGACTGAACGACCTTTTCGCAGATGGCCTTGGAGAGCCCCATCATATTGGCCGGCTCCACCGCCTTGTCCGTGGAGATGAAGACGAAACGCTCCACTCCGTTTTGCGCGGCCGATTCGCAGAGTACGCGCGTGCCCAGGATGTTGTTGTCCACCGCCGCTATCAGGTTGGCCTCCATCAGCGGCACGTGCTTGTAGGCCGCCGAGTGAAAGACCACGGCCGGTTTGAATTTCGCGAAGACCGCCGCCATCCTGTCGCGGTTTGTTATATCGGCAATTACCGCCTCGGTTTTAAACTGCAGCCTGCGCGCCTTCATCTCCTGCTGTATGGTGTGCAGCCCCTCCTCGTCCTGGTCCAGCAGCACCAGTGTGGCGGGTTTCATGCGGCTGAGCTGGCGGGATAGCTCCGCTCCGATGGAGCCGCCCGCGCCGATGACCATGACCGTCCTTCCTCTTATATACTGAGACAGCCTTTTGAGGTCGACCTGGACCGGCTCGCGTCCCAGTATGTCGTTCACGCCCACTTCCCTGATCTGCTCTATGCTCACGCTGCCGTCGATGATCTGGTAGATGCCGGGCAGTGTGCGGCATTTAGCTCCCGCCGCCTGGCAGGTGAAGAATATGTCGCGTATGATCTCGCGCGAGACGTGGGGCATGCAGATGATCACCTCTTCGATGCCGTGGTCGGCTATGATGCGTCCCAGCTCGCGCCGCGTGCCCAGCACCCTTACGCCCTGCACCTGCAGGCCCCGCTTGGAGGTGTCGTCGTCGATGATGCCCACCGGCTGGAAGGCCAGCTCCGGCCGGCTCTGCATCTCGCGTATGATGGCCGCGCCCGTGTCGCCGGCGCCGGCGATAAGTATCGGCCGTGTACGCGTGGTCCACAGGAAGCGTGACCCGTACGTGCGCAGGCCGCGCACGCCGAACCTGATGCCGGAGGTCAGCGCCAGTGTCAGCAGCCCGTCCAGCACCAGCACGCCGCGCGCCACGGGCAGGCGGAAGAGGAAGAACAACAGCACGACCAGCAGAGTTGAGGCGATGACGTTGGATACGGCCAGCCAGAAGAAGTCTTTCACGCCGGCGTAGCGCCACATCCTGCGGTAGATGCGAGTGAAGTAAAATGCCGCCAGCTTGACGATTATAACCGGCAATATCCAGATTTTGAGTATATCGAGCTGCGCGGCGGGTATGTGTATATCGTATCTCAGGTAGAAGGCGCCGGCGAAGGCCGCGGCGAAGAAGACGATATCCAGCGGCACGGCGACGTAGTTATACCAGTTTAATCCCGGTTTTAACTTCATTACACTTATTCTGATCGCCACTCCAATATCCAATTATATGCATAGGGACATTTCACTTCAATAATTACAATTGATCATCGTGCACCTTTGCCTGTCACCAGCACCACCCATAGCGTGGCAAAAAGTATCTTTATATCTATAGCAAAAGAGCGGTTTTCCACATAATAAATGTCCCATTCTAACGTTTCCTGGATCGTTAGATCGCCTCTGCCTTTGACAATGGCCAATCCCGTTAATCCCGGTTTTACTTTGAGCCTCTTTCTTTCTTTTTCAGAATACAGTTCGACCATGTATGGTACCTCGGGCCGTGGTCCTACCAAGCTCATATCGCCTTTTAAAACATTGAGCAGCCCCGGTAGCTCGTCGAAACCTCGCCTCAGGAAGCGTCCTAATTTCGTGATACGCGGATCGTTTTCCTGTTGAAAACTAATTAAGTCCATATCTTCCCTTGATATCAGTTTTCTTACCGTATCCGCTTCCGATATCATGGTGCGGAATTTGTATATAGAAAAGAGCTTGCCGTCTTTCCCGACTCTTATTTGCGAAAATATGGCTGGTCCTGGAGAGTCTAATCTGATCAGCAATGCAACAACCATAAAAAATGGAGACAGCAGGATCAGGCCTGCCAGCGATACCACAATATCGAGGGCGCGCTTAATCATATAGACGGCTCAACCTACCGCGCATATTTAGATGCGATATATTTTACCGCTTTGACCACGTCGTTTACGTCGTCCTCCGTCATGGCTGGATATAGAGGTAGCGAAACTGCTCTCTCATAAACATATTTCGCATTGGGGAAATCTTCCGGCTTATATCCGAATGTCCTGGCGTAATAGGGGTGCATATGCAGGGGGATGAAATGCACACTGGTCCCGATGTTCATCTCCCTCAGAGCCTCGATGAACCCGGCCCTGTCGAGGGAGAGCCGCTCCGGTCTCAACTGGACTATATAGAGGTGCCAGCTATGCTCAAGGTTGCTGCCTACATATGGGACATCGATGAAGTCGAGGCCGCTGAACTTGCGATTATAGATATCGGCGTATCTGCGCCTGGCCTTCTGAAACTCCTCCAGGCGCTTGAGCTGGTGGATGCCCAGTGAGGCCATGATGTCAGATAGGTTGTCTTTGAAGCCGGGCTCCTCGATTTCGTAAAACCATGATCCGCTTGAGCCGTAGCGTTTCCATGCGTCCCTGCTCAGGCCGTGCAGGCTTAGCCTGCGCACCCTGGAGGCGAACTCCTCGTTATCGGTGGTCAGCATGCCTCCCTCGCCCGTTGTGATATTCTTGGTGGCGTAGAAGCTGAAGGCGGTCATGTCGCCGATCGAGCCGATCGTCCTGCCCTTGTATTTTGAGGCCAACGCATGGGCGGCATCCTCGATGACCGTCAATTTATGTTTATTTGCGATCTGCAGGATGGCGTCCATATCGCAGGGATGCCCTGCCAGGTGGACGGGTATTATGGCGCGGGTCCTTTTCGTGACGGCGTCTTCGATTCGATTGCAGTCGATATTGAAAGACCGCCTGTCGATATCCA
>JBAZLT010000055.1:0-8078 GCA_041650115.1 Dehalococcoidia bacterium
AACCTTCTCCTCTTTCACCACCTGGAACTGGCTGCGTCCAAACTCCTCCGAGATGGGCCACTCCTTCATCCTGGCGCCTTCGACACCGAAATCCCTGGCCATCTTGCGGATAAATTCCGTGTGCTCCGGCGGAATATAGTCTTTGAGCTTATCCAGGTCGAAATCCTTGGGTATGGCGGCCGGCAGCAATATGTCTACGCCGAATGGTTTATCGGTGAGCTCACGTGTTTTCCTGATCCATGCCCTCAGATCGTCAGGCCAGAGGAAAGTGGCGCCGAGCATACCCAGGCCGCCGGCATTGGAAACCGCGGCGGTTAAAGTGTAGCCGCCTGCAGTGCCCATTCCTGCCAGCATCACCGGGTATTCGGTGCCAAGGATATCGCACAGTTCGGTGCGGAATACAGGGCGTTTTTTCATTTCTTCTCCTCAGTAAATTACTTGGGTTTCTCGGTCATCATGGTGCGCAGTTCCCTCTTCAGGATCTTGCCCACGGCGCTGGTGGGAAGCTGGTCGTAGAACTCTATGCGCTTGGGCACCTTGTAGGGAGCTACCTTGCCCTTGAGGTACTCGATGATCTTGGCCTTCTCCGCATCGCTCTTCTCGATGCCCGGCTTGAGAATGATGGCCGATGCTACGATCTCGGAGCCCGGCCTGTTGGGATCCTGTATGCCGATCGTCGCGCCCATATCGACATCGGGATGCTCGCAGATAACGTCGTCCAGCTCCCGCGTGAACACCTTGAAGCCCGAGACGTTGACCATGTCCTTGAGCCTGTCTACTATGGTCAGGTATCCTTCCTCGTCCATCCTGCCTATATCCCCTGTGTGGAACCAGCCGTTGCGCAGTACGTTGGCTGTCTCCTGTGGCTTCCTGAAATAACCCTTGGTGAAAACCTGCGGGCCCTTCACCGCCACCTCGCCCGGCTCATTGAAGGGAAGGTCCTCGCCCGTCGCCGGATCGACAATCTTGATCAGGACGTCGGGGAAGGGGATGCCGACCGCGCCGGGTTTCTTCTTCCCATAGCGAGGATTGGCCGTTATGATGGGGCTGGTCTCAGTCAGACCGTATACCTCCACCAGCTTGTTCTCGCCCACAATTTTTTCGAAGTCCTTGATATATTCCGGAGGGAACGGGGCGGCGCCGCTGGCGAAATACTGCACATCGCTGAAATCATAATCGCGGAATCCGGGCTGTTTCATCAGCTCCAGGTAAACCGTCGGCACATTGCCGATCACGTTTGGACGGTACTTCTTCATGTTCTTGATGATGAACTGCTGATCGCGCGGATTGGGCACGGCGATCAGTGTGATGGCCCTGGACATCATCGCCATGCAGACCAGCAGGCCTGCGATATGGAAAAGCGGGAAGGCGGTCATGCCTACCACGCTTCCCATCTTGGTATCCAGCCAGGTGGTGACCTGTGTCATCTGGCTCACCATGTTGCGGTGGGTCAGCTCCGCGCCCTTGGGAAGGCCGGTGGTGCCACCTGTATACTGCATGACGCAGGTATCATCCATGCTGACCTTCTCGGCCACGGGAGTGGCCGGCATGCTCTTCATCACATCCTTGAAATGGTATATCTCGATGCCGGGTATGGGCAGCACCTTGCCGGTGGGTATCTTCTTGAGCATCTTGCCCATGGTCGCCATGACCGGGGGGATGTAATCGGCTATGCCGGTGAAAACAATGGCCTTGAGATCGGTGCCGCCGATGCTCTTGATCACCCGCGGATAGAGGGCGTCGAGCGTAACCAGCACCTTGGCGCCGGAATCCTTGAGCTGATGGTTGAGCTCCTCGGCCGTGAGCAGCGGACTGACGCCGGTCAGCACGCAGCCGGCCTTCTGGATGCCCAGCAATCCGATATAATAGGCGGGCAGGTTGGGCAGGTTTATGCCCACCGTATCGCCTTTCTTAAGGCCGATTTTCTTGAGCAGATTGGCGAAGCGGTTGGACATCTCGTCCATCTGCTTGAAAGTGAACGGCGTGCCCATATAGTGCAGGCCTACGCGCTTGGGATCATGTTTGAACGCCGGCTCCACCGTTTCCCAGAAACTCGTCTCCGGATACTGCAACGTTGCAGGCACTTGCTTGTCGTAAAATGCCAGCCAGGGCTTTTTGCTATAAATGTCCGCCATGTAACAACCTCCTGCCTATTTTTTATATAAACGTCACCGCTTATATTCCGTCCCGGCAATGCTTTTACAGCTTACCACAGCAAAAATAATATTACAACAATATTATAGCAGAATTGAGACTAAAATGTGTTAGCTGACGAGTCAATCAATCTTCACCGCTGAATTTACCCGGATCAGTAAGGATTCAGCCACAGCCATATATAGAGAAGGCCTATCAGGATGAAAAGGAGGGCCATGGCGACCCTGATATATTTCTCGGCCCTGGCGATGGCATTTATCCATTTTGCCGCGCCCACCACGCCCAGCGACAGCAGTGTACCGAATAACATCACGGGAAGGCCGGTGCCCAGGGCAAACAGCGCGGGCAATCCCACGCCGCCCCTGGTCTTGAACGCCAGCGGTATGAGCACGCCGAAGAAAAGCACCGCGCTGTAGGGGCAGAATGCCAGGGCCAGCACAATGCCCAGCGGCAGGGCGCCCAGCATGCCCATATCGGCCAGCCTGCCGGCGGCGTTTGCCACTGTGCTCCCATGCTCGCCCAGAGATATCCTGTCCAGAAACAGCATGACCAGCCCGACCGCTATCAGCAGAGGTCCCATTACCTTCTCACCGAAATCCTGCAGAAAGTTGGCGATCGCGGGAATACTCAGCCCGGCATAGATAACCAGCATCCCCAGCACGGTGTAGGTAATCATCCTGCCCAGTGTATACAGGGCCCCGGTGGTAACCGCAAACCTGCGGTCGGACAGCCGGCGGCTGATATAGGCCAGCGCCGCCAGGTTGGTGGCAAGCGTGCAGGGACCGATCGCCGCCATCACGCCCAGCAGGAAGGCCGATATGCCCGGCAGGCTTATATCGCTCAACAGCCCCTGTATATCCATTGCGCTCCATTTTGAGCAATCCAATAATCCGTGTCAATCCGTTCCCCGTCACCGATTCAAAATGCCGGGCCGCAAGGAGAGGTTGTTGAATGCGGCCCCATACACACTCTACAGCTGCCCTTGACAAAAGCCTATGCAATTATTATATTGTACACAAATATTCTGTATTAAAAGTATCAAGTTATGGCAAGCGGGCTTGACGAGTATATCTGCTTCAATATCGGGCGTGTGATGCGGCGTGTCTACGAGCACTACGATTCCCGCCTGTCTCCTTTCAACCTGACCACGCCGCAGTACATGGTATTCAGTGCCCTCTGGGTAGGCGACGGGATAACGATCGGCGAGCTGGGGCAGCGTGTGGCGCTGGATGGTTCAACCATCACCGGCATACTCGACCGCATGGAAAAAAACGGCTACGTGGAGCGCAGGCCGAATGCTGAGGACCGCAGGTCGGCTCTGGTATACCTGACACAAAAGGCAAGGGAGGTCGGGCCGCGCATCATCGGCTTTGCGGACGAGTTGAACGCCGCCATTCGTAAAGACTTCCCGCCTCAGGATATGGCGGTGTTCGAACGCGTACTGCGGGAACTGAGCCGTTCGCAGCTGGGCTGATTCCGCCGGGCCGGCTCTGATAACTATTAATATGCCAGGGAGGATTGTATGAGCCAGCCGGAGATCGTTCTAACAGACTCGGAAAAGCGAACCTACCTGCAGTTCATCGAATGGCAGAGGAAAAGCTGGTACGGTGTTCCCGGCGGCGAGCAACTGCTGGCCGTCATAGCGGCAAAATATACTCCCGACGAGGCGGAATTCCTCACCGGCATTCCCTTCTCTCCTAAAAACCTGGATGTGCTGGCCGAACTCAAGCGTATGGATCCCGGCCCGCTGGCAAGCCGGCTGGATGAGCTGACCCGCAAGGGATTCCTCTATAAGTTCGAACGCGACGGCGTTCCGCATTACATGCTCAACGACATCTTCATGCTCATGCGTGCGACCGGATGGCCGGGCAGGACCGATGAGATCAGCAGGCAGTTCGCAGTTCTGTCCGATAAGCTCTTCCCTGCCTTCATGCAACCCTGGGAGACCGTCAAAGAAAAAGGCCTGCGCGTGCTGCCGATAAACGCCGCCATTGAGAACAAGCAGGCCGTACTGCCGTATGAGGAAGTGAAAAAGCATCTCGATTCATACACTTATTTCAGCGTAAGCTACTGCCCCTGCCGGGTAAAGAAAGAGCTGGTAACGGGCAAGCCCGACAAATACCCCAATGAAGTATGCCTGCACTTCGACAGGCTGGGGCGTTATGCCGTCGAAAACGGAATGGGCCGCCAGATCACACGCGAGGAAACTGAACGTATATTGCAGCAATGCGCCGAGGCCGGCCTGGTACACGCGATGTCGAACCAGCAGGAAAAGCCCGATACCATCTGCAACTGTTGCAGTTGCTGCTGCATGTGGTTCGAAGCGGTCAGGCGCATGAAGCACGAGGGACTGGTGCCTTCCAACTACCATGCCAGGGTGGAACAGCAGACCTGCACCGGATGCGGATTGTGCGTCAAACGCTGCCCCATGGAAGCACTGAAATTGAAGGAGTCTGCGCAGGCCAGAGGCCGAAAAACCACTCTGCGTGACAGGGACGGCCGCATCCGCGAGCTGACCAACAAGACCGGCAAGGTATCCGAACTCAATGTGGACCTTTGCATAGGATGCGGGGTCTGCGCCTACAAATGCCAGTCCGGCTCACTGACCCTGGTCCGCAATGCAGAAGAGCACCTTCCGCCCCGTACCATGCGGGACTGGGCTGTCGAGTTTATCAATACGCGCAAGGCTGCCTGAACGGCGCTGCCGCATCGTACAGCGGCTATTTGCCAATATCCGAATCTGCCGTTATACTTTCCACAGCAAGGTAATACACACTCGAGGAGAAATCACCATGCCCGACTTCAAGCCCTGTAAATTGCTGTGTCTCATCGGCCTGCTGGCATTATCGGCGGCATCGTTATTCGCCTGCGCCTCTCCAGCCGCCACATATCAGCCCTCGGGCCTGCCTGAGCTGGTGGCTTTCAGCTCCGACCGGGATGGCATAGTTCACATATATACAGTTGATACCGGGGGAACGGACCTTAAGCCGTTATCAACGGACAACCGCACAGTCGACGGCACACCCGACTGGTCGCCTGACGGAAAAAGAATCGCATTCACCTCAAATGAATCATTTAATTATCAGATCTGGAGCATGAATGCCGACGGCAGCGACCGCAGAATACTCGGTGACGTAAAGGGGCGCAGCGCATTGCCCAAATGGTCGCCCGATGGCAGGCAAATCGCCTTTGTTTCCCAGGTCATCACTGAAGAGGGCATATTTAACCTTGAGATATTTGTAATGAACTCCGATGGCACGGGCGTCCGGCAATTGACCGACACTATTGCCAGCGAAAAACATGCAGAGCCGGCTTCCGAAGCGGAGGCACACGGGCACAGTCACAGAGCAGGCTGGAACAGCGCGCCCATCTGGTCACCGGACGCTTCCAAAATCCTTTTCGCCTCCAACCGGGATGAAAACGCAATCAGCCCCATGCTCTATACCATGAATCCCGACGGCAGCGACCAGAAAAAGTTCGGCCTGATTGTCGCCGTGGACGGCTCCGAGCCGGACTGGTCGCCGGTCACCAATAAGATCGTCTGGGTCAGGGGCACCGCCGCCAAGGGGGATATCTGGGTCACGGATGCATCATCCCCCTTCCCGCTTCTGACGGCCAGGAAGATCACGGATAATATCAACGACAACCGCAACCCGGTATGGTCACCCGACGGCAAGCAAATCGCCTTTGTCTCTGACGCCAACGGCAACAAGGATATCTATATTATGAACGCCGACGGCAGCAACATCCGCCGCCTGACCTACGGCAAGTTCAACAACATCTGCCCGACCTGGAGATAGCCGACGACCACATAGCCGACCGCAGCGCCGGCAGGACATAACAGCCGATGCCATTCGAATGGCATCGGCTGTTTTCATATCATCCCGATTTGACATTAGAACATTTGTTCTACTATAATTCCTGCGCACTTTTCCAAAGGGGGTGGAGCGTGGTGTCCAGGCAGATCGATGAGCCTATCACCGTCCATATCAGCCGGGAATCCGTTCCGACTGCCTTCATCTGGCGCCGGCGTCTCTACCGTGTGGTGGAGATACTGTCCTGGTGGAGGGAGGCTGCGGAATGGTGGAACGGGGAGCAGGTGCGCGTTCTCATCCGTGTCACCGCCGAGCGGCGGGGCGCCGGCACTTACGAGCTGTGTCGGAGCGACTCGGCCTGGTTCCTGCACCGCGTTCTCGACTGAGTCGGAGAGTAACATCGCCATGTCCTTCGTGCATCTGCATGTGCATTCTTACTACAGCTTCCTGGACGGCGCCGCCGCACCGGACCGGCTGGCCGATAAGGCAGCCCATTTCGGAATGCCTGCGCTGGCGCTGACCGACCATAACCGCCTGACGGGCGCCGTCAGGTTCTACCAGAGCGCTAAAAAGTCCGGCGTTAAGCCTATCATCGGCGCCGAAATAGACATGGAGGGCGGCTATCACCTTATCCTGCTTTGCAGGGACAGCACGGGTTATTCCAATCTCTGCCGGCTGCTCACCGCCATGCATTGCGACAGGCGCGGGGATAAGCCGGCCGCCACACGCGAAATGCTCAACCGGCACCGCTCAGGGCTTATCGCCCTCTCCGGCTGCCGTCTGGGCGAGGTGCCCACCCTTCTGGCTGCCGGGCAGAAGCACGGCGCAGCCCTGGCGGCAGGCTTCTACCGCGAGGTCTTCGGCCGCGGTTTCTTCATCGAGCTGACCCGGTATCCCGCCAGGGAAGACTCGTCCCTGTGCCGGCTGCTCTACGACCTGGCGCGCGAGCACGGCATGTCCGCGGCGGCCACCAACAATGTCCACTATCTCGGCATGCGTGACTACCGCATACATGAACTGCTCAACTCCATCGGGCATATCGTGCCGGCCTCGCAGCTTCCCGGGCCGCGTACGGTGGAGCAATATTTCAAATCGCCGGCCGAGATGGCTCGGCTCTTCAAGGGCTTCCCGGGCGCCGTTGAGGCGTCCCTCGAGATCGCCTCGCTCTGCAACCTCGATCTCGAGCTGGGCAGGCCCCGTTTTCCCGAGTTTGATCTACCCGCGGGTGAGACCGCCCCTGCAGTCCTGCGGCGGCTGGCTTATGAAGGCACTGTACGTAAATACGGCAAGCTGACCCCGGAGCTGTCCGACCGCCTGGAGCTGGAGCTCACTACCATCGAAAGGCTGGGGTTCTGCGGCTACTTCCTGATAGTATGGGATATCGTGTGCTGGGCCCGGCAGCGCGGCATACGCTGCCAGGCCCGCGGCAGCGCAGTGGACAGCCTCGTGGTCTACGCCCTGGATATCAGCATTGCCGATCCTGTCCACTACGACCTGCTCTTCGAACGCTTCATGCACCCGCTGCGCAATGAGCCGCCCGACATAGACCTGGATATAGACCGGAGGCGGCGCGGCGAGGTGCGCGATTATATCACCGGCAAATACGGCAAGGATAACGTCTCCTGCGTTGCCACCATCAACACCTACATGGCGCGCGGCGCCATCCGCGATGTCGGCAAGGCGCTGCAGGTGCCCCAGCCCGTCATCGAGGAGGCCTGCAGGGGTATTCACTGGCTCTCCGCATCCGGGCTTATGGAGAAGGCCGAGACCCTGCCCGAGCTGAAGAACAGCACCGTTTACAAAAGGCCTGAGCTCAGGGAGTTCTTCGATCTGTGCGCCGCCGTCGACGGCTTCCCCAGGCACCTGTCGGTGCACCTGGGCGGGCTGCTCATAGGCGAAGGGCGGCTCTCGGATCTCGTCCCGCTGGAGCCCTCCAGCGGCGGCGACATCATCAGCCAGTTCGACAAGGACGACATCGAGAGGCTGGGCCTGGTCAAGATGGACCTGCTGGCTCTGCCCACCATAACGGTTATCGAGCAGGCCGTGCGCAGCATCAGGGAGAACCGGGGGCTTAAAATAGCCATCGATGAGATACCGCGCGACGACCCT
>JBAZLT010000056.1:0-8004 GCA_041650115.1 Dehalococcoidia bacterium
CGTACTCACAGTTGAGAACCTGTCCATCTACACCAGAAGGCGCATAGAGCCGATCGCTGCCTCGGAAGCGGATATCAAGGAGGGGATCGAGTACAATTACCGAGCTCTCAAGGAATCTTCCAGGCTTGGGGGCGGTCCCGGGTCGGCCGCTGCAGCGGAAAGCGCACAGCCCAGGCGCGCGGGTCCAGAGGCGAACAAACCTCCCGCTGCTCATAAACCTGCGGGGCTGACACAGGTCAACGGGGCTGCATCGCTAACTCAATATGACGAAAGGGTGCTTCCTCCTGAGATAACCAGCGATTCACCTATCGCGCACCAGCTGGATAAGATGCTGGATGACGCCATCAGGGCAAGGGCCTCGGATATACACATCGAACCGGACGAAAGCAAATTGCGTATTCGCTTCAGGATAGACGGGATACTGCACGAGGTTGCCTCCCTGCCTTTGACTGTGCATAACGGGCTTATCTCCCGAATAAAGATACTCTCGGATATGAATATCGCCGATCACCGGCGGCCGCAGGACGGCCAGTTTTCCTTTGATTCAGACAATAAATACATCGATGTGCGCGTGGCGACCGTCAACACGGTTAATGGCGAAATGGCTGTATTGCGTCTGCTGGACAAATCGGTGGCGGCGCTGGCCCTGCCGCAGGTGGGTTTCCTGCGTGAGAGCCAGGAGATGTTTGAGCAGATGCTGATGATGCCTTACGGCATGGTTCTGATCAGCGGCCCCACCGGCGCAGGCAAAACGACCACGCTTTATGCAGCTGTTAACTCGCTGGACCAGGTGGGCAAGAATATTATCACAGTGGAAGATCCGGTAGAATACCGCTTTGCAAATATCAACCAGATACAGGTAAATGTGAAAGCGGGCCTGACTTTTGCCAGCGGACTACGCGCTATTGTAAGGCTTGATCCCGATGTCATACTGGTGGGTGAGATCCGCGACGGCGAAACAGCCCTGATAGCCGTGCAATCAGCCCTGACCGGGCATCTCGTGTTGTCTTCCGTGCATGCCAATGATACTGTAGGCGCCATTTTTCGTCTGATCGACCTTGGGGTGGAGCCTTTCCTGATCAGTTCGGCCCTTATAGGCATTGTGGCGCAACGCATGGTGCGTCGCGTCTGCCCTCACTGCGCTCGCAAGGTGACGGCGCCGCTGGTTGAGCAGATAGCCTATGAAAAGGAGATGGGAGAGGCCAGGTCGGAATTCATGTATGGGGAGGGGTGCAAGGTATGCGTTTATACGGGCTATCTCGGCCGTACTGCCATTTTTGAGATACTCACGATAACTGACAACATTCGCAGAATGATCGTTGGCGGCTCCAGTAACACTGATATCAGAGCTACTGCGCTCAGCGAGGGGCTGATTCCTATCGCACGATACGGTATGATGCAGGCCAAAGCAGGTATTACAACCCCCTACGAAGTACTGCGCAATGCTTATACCATTTCATGAGCGAGAGCGGTCCCGTTCCCTGACTATTAGTACAGTACAATAGTACTACTCTTATTTTGACCTTCTGTCTATCTATTAGCTATTCTTCTAATGTATTATTATATTGGGTTTATTTATTACGAATAGAATATGTACTACGAGTATATCGGCTATACCGCTAACAGGCAGGTCGTCAAAGGCAAGATTGATGCAGCCGGGGAAAAAGAGGCCGGCGATAAACTGGCATCCAACGGCTACCAGATTCTGAGCCTCAAGGCGTCTAGCGGTCCTGCTATAACAGGAATGCCGTCGATTTTTGAGAGAGGAGCGAAGCCTGAGGAAATTATACTCTTCTCAAGGCAGCTGGCACTTCTGCTGGAATCGGGGGTTGGGATTGTTCAGAGCCTTGATCTGCTGAAGGCTCAGACCACCAATAAAGCTTTTGCCAGCACGTTGGACTTGATAATATCAGATCTACGGGCCGGTGTTTCCCTTTCAGTTGCGCTGGATAAACATCCTAAGGCTTTCAACAAGATGTACTGCAAGATGATTGCAGTTGGTGAACAGACAGGCCAGTTGGAGAGCGTCCTGCGTAACCTGGCCAGCTATACCGAGCAAACCAATGCAGCTATACGTAAGGTACGACAGGCCATGACCTATCCATCCATAGTAATAGTCTTAGCCATTTGTGTGGGTTTCCTTGCCGTCACATTCATCCTTCCCCCTATTATGGATATGTTTAAATCACTGGGGGGGAAGCTGCCGCTCATGACCCAGTTACTCATCTCTTTTGTGGGGTTTATGGGGGATTACGGCGTGTATGTTATGCTGGTTGTAGTCGCAATTTGCATTATTGTCTATATGTACATCAAGACGCCGGATGGCGCTTTGCAGAAGGACCGATTCTTACTGAAAATGCCTGTGCTGGGCAGACTGAACCTGCTCAATACGCTGGCTCGTATTTGCCGCAGCGTAACTATTCTGTTTCGGTCAGGCCTGCCCCTTCCGGAGATTCTAAAACTTGCAGCTGAGTCCAGCGGCAACAAGGTTATTTCCAATGCATTAATGGATGTGGAACAGGACATTATCAAAGGCGAAGGGCTTGCCTCAGCTATGAGCAGACGTCCGGAGTTTTTACCGCTGATGGTTGAGATGACACGTGTCGGGGAGGAGACCGGAAGTCTTGACAACACACTTACCATAGTAGCTGACAGTTTCGAGATCGAAGCCGGCGATAAACTCCAGACCATTCTGGGAATGATTGAGCCGGCGATGACGATAATTATCGGCCTGGGTGTAGCATTCCTTGCACTATCCATTTTCATCCCTATTTATTCAAGCATGAGCCTTATAGGGGGAAAATGATTTACTCTTTGAATTTACGCCGCCTGAACAGAGGTGCCTCTTTAACAGAGGTGCTGATAGCCTTGTTTATTCTTGCTGTTGTGGGTGCGGTTGTGGTGGCGGGTGTGTTTGTGGCGGTTAAAGGCAATGAAGTCTCACGTACGCATATAATGGCAGAGGGGCTGGCGAAATACGAGCTTGAATATCTGAAGGATGTATGCACTGAAAACTGGACAGTTGCTCCATGGTCCTACACTTTACCCGGGCCCCCGGCCCCGCCCTGGGACAACTCGCATACTGTCTTACCTTCCGGATACGAAGGATATTCCATCACTATAGCTGCGCAGCCTGTTATCAGCGCGCCCTATCTCAGTGATGATCGTATTCAGAAGGTAACCGCTTCCGTGAATTACGCCGGCAAAGCGGTGTTATCCATTGAGGAGTATCTGGTACAACGATGAGTCGGGATGGAATATCAATAATATGGTGATGCGCGGAAACAGGGGCCGCAACGGTTATACATTACCGGAGTTGCTTGTCACGATAGCAATTCTTGGAGTTATATCAGGCATAATGGCGCTCACCTTCAGCCTGGCCACGAATATAACGCGAACCGACTCTGCCCAGAGTATTGTGCTGAGCCAGGTGCATCAGGCAGCGGCATGGATCACCAGAGATGTTCAAAGCGCTTCAGTCGTTACACCGGTTAATTCGCCAACGAGATTACTAAGCTTACAGCGATTCACATGGGATGGCAATGCCTTCCAGAGCGGGGTTCAAATATATTACGATATAGCATCCGGGGGCAATATGACTAGAACGATAACCGACAGTAACGGAACGAGAATCTCGCAGGTGGCTCAATATATTAGTTATCCCGATCAAGACACCTTTTTTAGCAAGGGGCCTTCGACTGTTGCTGAGAACAACACATATATTTTGAAACTGCGCGCTTCTTACGGGGGCAGCAGTTTTAAGGCACAGTACAAAATTAATCAAAAGTTATCGCAATAAAAATGCTCTGTTATAACGGGATGGGACGGTTATTATCATGTACAGGCTATTAAGAAAAGTCAGGCGTATTGTCGCCGATCAGTCCGGGATAGCGTTGCCTATGGCACTGATTATGCTCGTTCTGGCATCAATCATTGTCGTGCCCGGCCTGTGGGCGCTTCAGTCCTTTCTGGTAATCAATCAGGACAGCGAGACCGACACCAGGGGCTATTATGCTGCCGATGCGGGGATTTCCGACGTTATCTGGCGGTTTGACCAGAGGATGAGCCCGCCGTTTCCATATACGCTACCAGATAAAGTTAATGGAATGGATGTCGTTCTTTCCCAGGTAAAACAGCCTGTAACCAACGGTCCGGTCACAACATATTCGATTCTGTCTGAGGCCAGGCAAGGCCAAAAAACGATCTACAATATATACGTCGAGGTTGACGTCAATACAAGCGTTTCGCCTTTCGATTTCGCCATAGCCACGACAGACGGAGATATAAATATATATAATCCCGCCCAGGTCACATCAACACCTGCCGGCCATGGCGACATGTTTGCGACGGGTAATATAAATTTAACGGGTGGTTGCGAGAGTGTCGACGGTATAAAGGCTGCCACCGGATCCATAAGCCCATCGGGATGCACTGATAGTTACCCAAACAGCGCGCCGGTGCAGTTCGCGCTTATCGACACGACCTGGTATCTGAGTGAAGCAGATAAAGGCGGTCCTGCAGCGCCGATTGGGGAAATTAAAAAGCAGACCAATTATCATCTGGGGCCGAAGCATATTGTAGGTGACCTTTATATAACAACGAACTCGTCGATTATTTTAGATGGCGTGGTCTGGGTGGATGGAAATATATTCGTAAAAAGCAGCAGCGTAACCTGTTCAGGCAATGGTTACCTTGTTGCCAGCGGCGTCGGACACAACATTACGGTTGAGGTGGGTTCCGAGCTGGACAGGACTATTAATCTGTTGTGCCTGGACGGAGATGTTACAGTGGCTCAAAGTGCGGAAATTGGATCCATTTATGCGCCCAACGGTCATATATATATGGGGAATAATGGGACGGTGTACGGCAGCCTTATAGGAAAATCGGTCACGGTTACCAATAACCGTCTCATAATTTATCAGGTCAGCATAGGCACTCCGCTGCCCGGGATGATAGCCAGTGGAACGGGCGCCGTCTTAAGCAAATACAGCCAGTAGATTCACCCGGGCATATCCGATTAAACGTAAATCAGCTTGTATTCGAGATAGCCATACTCCGCATCCCAAGGATAACAGCCATTGACGGCTGTATTATCCGGCGAATTCAGCAGCATTTTTCGTATTGCTGTCATTGTATTGAATAGCCTTAATGTCTATGGATGTAATATACAGATACGCACCATAGCTTAAGCGCTGATACTGGAGAAGCTTTAAGACGTCTGTTATACTAATGATCATCATTTATGAATCTTCGGTGTTATCAAGGCGAAGATAGCAGTTAACCACAGTAAGAATGTGCGATTTGCGATTAAGCCAGCTCTGTGATGTTTAAGCGTATTCAAAATGGGCAACGGGCGTTTTCTCTGATTGAGGTCCTGATAGCTCTTTTTATCTTTTCTCTGGTGGGCCTTGCCATTGTGGGAGGGGCATACATTAACGTCCGGAGCGCTCAAATATCCAGGGAGAATATAAGAGCAGAGGGCCTGGCGAAATACGAATTGGAGTATGTTGAGTCGGTAGCTGCCAATAACTGGGATGGGATAGTGAACCAGATAGTTCCTTATACTATACCTTCCGCACAGGGCCCGTCCTGGGATGCTGCACATGATGGGAGCGATCTTCCGGTGGAGTATATCGGTTATACCGTCACTATTACCATCAGTCCCCTGCCCGGATACGACAGCCATATTCGCAAGGTAAGAGCAGAGGTATATTACCAGGGCAGCAAAGAAGCCAGCATAGATACCTTCCTGTTGAACAGTCAATAGGCATCGAAAAGATGATGAAACTACTGCGTGTTTTTAAAGGCGCCGATCATGGCTTTACCCTGATCGAAGTGCTCGTTATCATAGCTATTTTGGGTGCGATAATGGGCATTATGGCCATGACATTCGGCATTGTTACGCGTACAGTGGCTGCTGACACTGCTGAGAACTTGATAATGAGCCAGGTGAACCAGGCGGCAAACTGGATAGCCAAGGATGTGGAAAGTGCCAGCAGTGTTAACACAGATAACGGCACGGTTCTGTGTTCGCTTCAGCGCTATCGGTGGGATGGGGATGAGATCACGGGCAGTACAACGGTGGAATACATTGTCACGGGAGGCATATTGCAGCGTAAAGTGAATGGTGGGGCCGGACAAACGGTTGCTCAGTTTCTTGTCTATCCTGATGCCGATACCACCTTTGTGCTGGCGCCGGCTGCACCTTTTCAGACAGACACATATATATTGAAGTTGAAAACGATATATAAAAACAGAGAGTATAAACAGGAGTATAAGATCAGGCAGCGGATGCCATGACCGGTTGGAAACGCATATGATGAATTCAGTTCAAGCATGGTTGAGACGAGGGCAAAGCGGAGTGGCCTTGCCGATGGCGCTGATTTTGCTTGTTGCTGCATCAGTGATAGTCGTCCCGAGTCTTTGGGCTGTGCAGTCTCTGCTGACAATTAACAGGAACGTAAGTCAAGATACACTGGCATATTACGCTGCCGAAGCCGGAGTCGCGGACCTGATCTGGAAATATAAGTACAGCACAATACCAACGGAAGCATATACGCTGCATGATATAAACGGTATGGATGTTGAATTAACGCCCGTTAAAACCAGCGGGCAGGATTACTACTGGATGTCAAGCGCGGAATCCGGACCGGTAAGCAAGGCCGAGGTATACGTGCATATACGAAGGACAGGCTCAGAGGGGAATAATCTCTTTGAGTATGCAGTGGCCAGCCTGAGTGGCGATATCGTGATGAGCGGTGGCACTGTGGTTAATTCCGATGATGTAGTGCTTATCGATAACTGCGACAGCGCCTGGTCAAGGAAGGCGGCTTCAACTCATATCGCCTGTTCGACCGTTACATCAAATCCCTACGTCGAAACCAATGTATATTGGGATACATCTCCACGAAGCTCCAAACTTGACATAAAATCCGCTGCTGTCATTGAAAGTCTGGCCTATCGTAATACAACGACCACCAACATATCCAATTGTCTGTATGTTTCTGTATGGTTGTATTCGACCAAGGCTTTAAACACCGGCGATATAAGATTCATAATTGCCACCTCCAGTGCTCTGGGAGGGAACCTGGAATATATGGATATTCCGGGGCTTCCGGCGAACACGGGTACCAGGGTATCTTTACCACTAGCAAATCCAGCGACCTTTTCTGCAGTTAAATCCATAGGTGTTTATCAGGCCGTGGATAAAGGAGCTTTTATTCTTTATGTAGACAATGTGATTGCTACCAATGATATCTCTGATGGAAACATATATGCTAACGGAAACATCAATCTGCAGCCGAGCGCAAACGTGTACGGAAACGGATCTGCAACCGGTTCCATAACCGTTAATACCAGCGGCGGGGCAAAAATTTACGGAACACAAGCTCCCGGTTCACCTTTATGGGTCCCGCAACCCATCGATATTAACCAGTATAAGAATGAGGCCAATATTAAGGGGGGTACCGTATATCCAACGCTCAGCACAGCCTGGGATACTTCTGATCTGGGACAGATTACGGTTAACGGCAATGCCAACATCAACTGGTCGTCATACAATATAACGATGGGCCCGGCGTGGATTGGAGGTAATTTAAATATTAATACAAACACCATCACTATGGGGCCGGTTTATGTTGCCGGCGATATGACCATAAGTGGCAGTTCCAACGTTTCCTTAAAAGGAACAGTATATGTGCAAGGAAACCTGTCAATATCGGGCGGCTCCGTGGTGCAGGGACCTTATACCCTGGTGGCCAAACAGATCACGGTGAGCGGTAATTCGAATGTTCAGATCAACAAGGGTAATATACCCTTTATGATAGCCTACAACGGTGATTTTATAATCTCCGGCAGCTCGCATATTGCGGCGGTTGTATATGCGCCTAACGGCTCAGCCGATATCAGTGGTGGAACACCCAACGACTTTGGCTACAATATTTATGGAGCTGTGGTTGCCAAGAATGTGGTTATGTCCGGCAGTACGACCGTAAAATATATGAC
>JBAZLT010000057.1:0-7995 GCA_041650115.1 Dehalococcoidia bacterium
ACCATCTGCGTATCACAACAAATGGGAAAAGTAGTCAGGCACATTTGCTTAGTGCAGCTTTCTAACGTATAGTTAAGGCAGTGGCTTGGCTCCGGCTGCTGTGGCTGGATTTCATTAACACACTGCCTCGCCATTATTTATTCCCGCTTTAGAAGCCCTGTAATTAAGCCATTGGATTGAGTCATTAGCAGGTATAGTGTGAATTTTACCGACAAAGGGCCGATCACAGCCCCGGAAGTACCCACCCCGATGGCAGGGGCAGTTCGAGAAGATATCAATATTGACAAATAAAAAGGTGGCCGTTGTTGAAAGCGACTGCATTTCCACACCGGTCCTGACTACAACTATATTGCAGACATCCGGAGAAGGTGACGTCCGATTGGACGTTTTCGGCGAAAAAGGAATCGATGAATTTGTTCATACCGCCGTTCTCTGGGAAGATCTGGTGGCTATTGAGCATGGGCTGGAAGACCCGGCCTCCTTAGAGATATCCCCTAAATCCACACCACAACCCGGCGCAACGGCCGAGACGGTTGATCTCTATTATGATCCTATTCACATGTATCTGCGTGAAATAGGCAGGGTGGACCTTCTCAACGCAAAGGAGGAGCGGTCATTGGCCGGCAAGGTTGAGGACGGCCGGTACTTGGCCGCACTGGATAAATATTGCCGGGCCAATCCGGACTCGCGGGGTCTGCAGATAAGCATTATCCTTGCCAGTCTGCGAAAGTTAGTCTCCGCCTATCCCATCATTGCCGCGCTATATAAAAACCTGGGGATTGAGTGCGGGCGCGGCTTCAAGCAGGATATCCTCAGGCCCGAATTGCGGGCCGCAATAGACGGTGTAGTTGAAATCTCCTTTGTCGAAGAGGTAAGCGCCCATTGCGGAAAACCCTTCAGTGAGGTCTGGCATGCCATTGCAGATGTGTCAGTCTACAGCCGGCTTCTGCCCCGCAAGGTTTATGACACTATTGGGAACCGCACGTCATGGGACGAGCTTGCGTTGTTTCTGGGAGAGCCCGTAGACGAAGGCATGCTCATAAAGCTTAGGCCGCTGGCGGAGCATTTCCAGCAGTATTCCACCACCGTAAGGATGGATGCCGATAAATCAACCAAACACCTCATCGAAGCCAACCTGCGGCTGGTCGTGAGTATTGCCAAGAAATACAGTCTGCATCAGCTGCCCATCCTGGACCTGATACAGGAGGGAAACATCGGCCTCGTACGCGCCGTGGACAAATTTGAATACAGGCGCGGTTTTAAATTCAGCACTTACGCAACATGGTGGATAAGGCAAGCGGTCACAAGGGCTCTCGCCGACCAGGCCCGCACCATCAGGGTACCCGTTCACATGGTGGAGAATATTAACAGGTTGATGAAGACAAGGAGACAGTTGAGCCAGGAAAACGGGGGGGAGCCGAATATTGAAGAGCTCGCTGTTGCGATGGAGACTTCAGTGGCGAGGGTGAACGAGATAATGAGGTTAACCAGGGTCCCCATATCGCTGGAGACACCGGTGGGGGAGGAAGACGAAAGCCGCCTGGGTGACTTTATTGAAGACAAGGTCTCCATGCAGCCGAGCGAGGCGGCCACCATCGGCTTGCTCAGGAGTCAGCTGGACGAGGTGCTGGCCGAGCTTACCGACAGGGAAAGAAGGGTGATACTGTTGCGCTTTGGCCTGGAGGACGATAGGGCCAGGACCCTCGAGGAAGTCGGACGGGAATTCAACGTGACTAGGGAACGCATCCGTCAGATCGAAGCCAAGGCATTGCGTAAATTGCGTCATCCCAGCCGGAGCCGCAAGCTCAAAGACTACCTGGAATAAGAAAGTGCCTTATTCATATGTTAATCTGCCCTCGATCAGGGCTTTTTTGAATATTCGGATGGATTCTCCCACCCCTTCCACCAGCGGGGTCACCCGCAGCCTGCCCAGTAGCTTGATAAGCGGCATATTATCGATTTCCGAGGGAAACGGCAGCGGCTGATCTTCGTATGTTATAGCGCCCCTGGAAGAGGGCTCCGCTTCCTCGATGGCACTTACTATCGCCTGCATGCCGACAGTCTCTCCTCCCAGATTGAAAACCTCCGCCCCATTGAGGTACACCCGGGCTGCATCGATATACGCCCTGGCAGTATCATCGGCATACTGGAACCCGAAGCGCCCGCCGTATGAAATACGGTAGGGCTTGCCTGCGGCCGCCGCCAGCATGGCTTTGGTGGGAGTCGATGTCATGCCCTGATCCCTGCCGGGACCATAGACCACGTAGGGTCGTATTCCGATACTGGATATGCCGTTATCCATCCAGTAGACACGCGCCGTACCCTCGTTGGCCTGCTTGTAAACACCATAATGGGACCTCGGATGCAATGGGGCATCGTGCGGCAGAGGCCCTTCGGGGTATTCCTCTGCCGTGCCGTATACAGCCGTGCTGCTGGCATACACCACGTGACGAATCTTCTGGCGGCATGCAGCCTCGAACACGTTGACCGTCCCGCCTACGTTAACCATCGCGCCCAGCGAAGGATCTGCCTTGCAAAAGGGAAACTGCATGGCGGCCAGGTGGATGATGTGCGTTATCTTATGCTCCTTAAGGATCCGCTCAATCACCTCGAGGTCGGTGATATCTCCGCCCACGAAATCGACTGTGGACAGCTCCTTATCGCTCATAATCAGCTTCAGACGGTGCAGCGAGCCGGACCTGACCAGGGCGCAGGTATAAGTCCCCTCACGGACAAGGTTGCGCACCACCCACGCACCGATGCATCCCGTCGAGCCTGTGACCAAAAAATGTTCCGCCATTTCACGACACCCCGCAGCAGGCCGTCATTTCGCCACCCAGCCGCAGTCGACCAGCAGGTCCGATCCTGTTATGAAGGAGGCCGCATCGCCGGCCAGGAAATATATGGCCTCGGCGATCTCGGAGGGATCGGCCCAGCGTTTGAAAGCCTGCTCTCCTTCCCTGAGCTTTTTAACCTCTTTGTAAGGCTTCCCTGTTTTGGCCGATTCTATCTTGATATCGCTCCTCAGCATAGGAGTGTCCACGGAGCCGGGGCTGACAGAGTTCACCCTTATATTCCAGGGGGCCAGCTCCCAGGCCAGCGCCCTGGTCAGCGCAATTATGGCCCCCTTGGTAGCGCCGTAAAGCGAGTGGTCGATCTGTCCCACGTGGCCTGAGACTGATCCCATATTTACAATAGAGCCGCTTTTCTGCTTCTTCATGATAGGTATAACGTGCTTGCAGAAAAGAAAGATACCGCCCAGGTTTACGTTAACGACACGCTGGTATTCCTCCCAGCGGATCTCCTCCAGCGGCCGCACCAGCACAATGCCGGCGTTGTTATTGAGCACATCGATGCGTCCGTAGGTCTTAACTATTTTATTCACGGATGCGGCGACATCCTTTTCGTTTGCTACATCGCATCTCCAGAATGCGCAGTCGCCGCCGCCCGCTTTGATCTCAGCGCAGACCCGTTTGCCGCGATCGGACACGTCCAGCATTACGACGGCGTATCCTTTGCGCGAGAACAATCGCGCGACCGCCTCTCCGATGCCGTTGGCGGCGCCGGTGACGACTGCAACCTTCTTCTTGTATTTAGCCATTACATCATCTCCTGTTGAGCCCTAATATCCTGCGCGCCTGCTTGACATCGGCTACAGGCCGTCCCAGCGAACGTGAGATAGATGCTATCTCGTCAACCAGCTCGTACGTCTTCGCCAGCTTGCCCGACCTTGTATAACAGTAATCTTCCGTGCCCACACGCACATGGTCCCCTTCCAGGATGGCAGCTGTCAGTATTTTCATCTGGTCCCGGTGCATGATGCTGACCACGACCGCGCATCCCTTCGGCAGCAGACGGCGGCGGTAGAGGTATTCTTCAACAGTGGGCGGTGACCAGGTCCCGCCCGGCCAGCCGAAAAAGAGTGTTGTTATGTAGGGGGTATCCAGTAACTTCTTATCTATCAGGTAGTTCAGATTCCAGATGGACCCGGCATGCCAGACCTCGAACTCGGGCGCAACTTTATGCTTCCTGCATAGCCTGGCATATCTCTCCAGCTCCTGCCTGGAATGCAGCTTGAGACAGTCAACTTCGGCGAATGCTTCGTCGTGGTGATTCAGTATTATCGAAAGCATATCGGATTTTTGTTTGAAGCAGTCCGTCCTGTCCTTTATCTCGAGGCTGGACATGCCGCTCTGGATAATGATGTCGCAGGATGCGCGCACGGCTTTGATAACTTCGGCCCACTGTCCCTCGGCATGCGTATGCAGCACTGTGGCGCCCTTTTCCAGACAGCGCCTGGCTTCACGGGCGATGGCCTGCGGCGTGCGCGGATAATCGATCGAAGGCTTGAGCCAGCAGGTGTTGGGCGTGGCGACAATAATGAGAGGATCCATTTTATTCACCTCAAGCTATATCATAATGCATCCATCATCGGATTACAGGCTTACTATATGCTTGTCCAGTGTGGTGATCTTGCGCAGCCCCGTCTCGGTTACGACGTAGCAGTCCTCCACACCGATCAATATCTTGCCGAAGGACTCCCAGGCCTCGATCTCAAATACCATGTTCTTCTCAAACGGCCTGTCAAGCACCTGCAGCGGACCGAAGAGGTGCTGCTCCTCACACTCCAGCCCGATGCTGTGTCCGATGGCCATGGTCAATCCCTCAGGCTTGAGCTTCTTGTAGAAGGCATCGGCTTCTGCATTCAGTTCTCTGATATTCACGCCCGGCCTGGCGTTTTTCTCATAATACTCCTGTAGTACGATAAGGCGGTCAATTATTTCCTTGGCTTCATCCGGCACAGGCCCGATAACTGCATGACGGTTTACGTCTGAGACATATCCCTTATATGCCGCACCGAAATCGAAACGGCAGATATCGCCTTTTCTCACCACCGTACCGATGCCCGGCGCCTCGGGGTCCGATTCCCCAATGCTGTGGGTTAAATGGTCCCAGGCATCGGCGCCCTCCTCGATAATCATCCTGCGCGCCAGCAACAGGAAATCATTATCCGTCATGCCCTCCTTTGTAGCTTTAATACAAGCGGAGACGGCCTTCTCGGTGATGTTTGTGGCCTTCTCAATCAGTTTGATCTCCTCGTCACTCTTGATCAGACGCATCTCAAGCAGGACCTCGTCCGCTGTCACTATTTCTGCGGCAGGATTTTTCTGAACCATGTGATCGAGCAGATACTTGGGAACACCTGATTCGACTCCTATGCGTTTGCCTTCCAATCCCCATTTCTTGATCTTGGACATGACGGCGCGGGCAGTCTCCTTCTGCCCGATGGTACCCTTGTGGTCCGCTATCCAGGAGAACTTGTCTACGCTTTGAAAGAGGTCCCAGTTGAACAGCGCGGAGCCGCCGTCACGATTGACCGCCACCACATTGGGATACTGGTTGCTCAGTGCAAACAGAATAGGATTAGGGCTGGAGTGAAGAACGGGCATGCCGCTTGTATAGAATACGTTGACGGGCGAAGTGACGATCATCAGTTCCAGGTCATGCTTATGCAGTATTTGCTCCATCCTCTTCTTATTAAATCCAATAGCCTTCACCCGTTTCACCTCCGGCAGGTTCTTCCTGATGGGAACATGCTCTGCAAGTTTATGTAAAATACTCTCGGTCCCGGCGGACTTCTCAACGGCAGCCAGGTCGGCGCGTGTCACAGCCTTTCCTTTCTGGGCCGACAGGTACCCCATCAGCACTGCGGTGATCGCGCTCTTGGCCTGTTCAGGAGTAAATTCCGGCTCCCTGTTCTCCAGTATGCATTGCGCAAAATATTCATCCTCGCAACGCATCGAGATGTTGTAATAAGCTGGGAACGGCGCGTGCTCCAAATCAGGCTCGTACCACTGGTTCTTATTTTCCCCCATCGCCTCATGGCTGGAGTGGATGCGCACAGCCTTATCCCACATGTGGTTCTCAAGTATCGTACCCTTGCTCCCGTAGATTTCCAGGCTGTTGAAGGCGGGTGTAACCTGTGTGAAGCTGACTACCACCTCACCCATGACGCCTTTGTTGAAGCGCACCATCGCAATGGCATTGTCTTCAGCCTTCTCCGGCAGGTTTATGGCCTGTTTGGAAAGCGTCACATAGATAGATTCGATCTGATCATCAAGTATCCATTCGAGAGCAGCGAACTTGTGCGCCCCCATATCCATAAAGGCACCACCGCCGGCCTTGATAGGATCGCCCTTCCAGAAATCCGGCTGGCTCATGCCCTCGAGCTCGCTAACGCCTTCATACGCCCTGACAAGATGCACATCGCCGATCAGTCCCTGCTGAATGGCATCGTGTATATACTGGTGGGCCGGCAGGAAGCGGTGGTTCTCGGCGATCATGAACTTCACTCCCGCATCCCTGGCCGCTTTAATCATGCGGTCGCAATCTTCGGTCGTTGTAGCCATGGGTTTCTCACATAGAATATGCTTGCCCGCTGCGGCAACCCGCGCTACAAGATTTGCATGATACGTGTGCGGCACCATTATCAGGACGGCCTCTATATCGCTCTTGAGGAATTGGTCCAGGTCGCTGAAAGCCTGCATCTTGTTGGCCCTATAGCGTCGGGCTACCTTTTCTGCATGCTTTTGATTCTTATCATAAACCGCCACGAACTTGAGATAGGGCGAATCCTCGCAGGCTGACCTGTGAAAATCCCAGACCGATCCCGCCCCGATGACACCGAATTTGACGTATTTGCCTTTGGTATCCTTGCCCGCACTGAGCTGCGCGGCTGCTTTCTTTGGAGCCTCCGCTGGTAGACGTCCACCCGGCGCAGGGGCGGAGCCTGGCTCCATATCGAGGTCTTCTCTTATGAGATCGACCAGGGTGCGAAATTTAATCGCGTCGGGCAGGTTTCCATCGACCTTCAGTTCTCCGTTCATATAAGCCATGGTGGCATCGACCTGGCCTGTGAAAATCCCCGCTGCCATCTGTGCATCCATCTCCAGGATGATATCAGGAGCACCGATATCGCCTTCGCCCATCTCGAAACTTCCATTCAGTATGCTCAACCAGAAATCAGGATATCCCGATAACCTGAACTGGAACTTGCGATTGAATCCCCGCACCTCATCTTTGGTTTCATCAATACTGTTAGCGACCTGCGTGAAAAGCGTCAGGAACTCCTGAAGGTCCTTCAGTCCAAAGGCCCCACCCTCAACTCTCTCCAGCATGCGCTGCTTGAGACCCTCATCGACAGGTTGTTTGCTATCTACCTTCCATCCCATGATTCTGTGCCTCCCTGAATGATTATGATGACTGCAGTGTCCTTCAGCTCAAGACCGGGAACCGGACGATGACCCATTATAGAATTCAGAATGAACGAAATCAATCGACCGTCTACATGGGTCATTTAATCGTGCCGGCACTTTTGCCATCACATATGTTACAGGATCCAAGCCTTTATAAAGAACAACTGAAACCAGGGATTGCAGGCAGCCGACGATGATTTACGGTCATTTATTCCGCTGCCTGCAAATATGGTTTTCTAAAGCCGGGTATTTTGATACAGCTTAGGAACAATTTTACTTCGACGCCGGGGCCAATCGCATGAGCCGGAAGAGCCAGGGAGCGCCCAGCACTATCCAAAAGCCGATCAGCGTATAGCGCAGAAAGCGGAATGCGCCACCGCATGCAGCATCGTCCGGCGGGAAGGCCGCCTTCAGTCCAAGGTAAAGTGCCAGCACGACAACAAATCCGATCAGGAAACGTAATACCCGCTGCCACCACGTACCCTGGACATTAAACCAGCTATAACGCCGGGCAAATACCAGGCCGACGGCTATCCCAAATAGCGTTCCGGCGCTGGTGATTGCCTCATTCGACTGATTAAAAAGCAGTAAAAACAGCGGCACCGCAACGGCCACCACGAGCTGCAGCCACATATTGAGCCGGGAAAGCCATCTCTCAATCGGAGCCTCGATCGCAAGATAAACAACAAGCAATATCAGACCTATGATCCAGCCGGCAAACACGTCCGTGGGGAAATGC
>JBAZLT010000058.1:0-7935 GCA_041650115.1 Dehalococcoidia bacterium
GGGGTAACAGGGATATGGGGAGGAAGGCGGGGGGGGGGGCGGGGGAGGTGGCGGGGGTGGAGGTGGGGGAGGAGGGGGCCGCGGCCCTGGGGGCGGAGGTAGTGGGGGAGGTGGCAGCGGCGGTGGAGGCAGAGGAGGAGGAGGCAGAGGAGGAGGAGGCAGAGGAGGAGGTGGTGGAGGGGGTAGCGGAGGAGGAGGAAAAGGTAGTGGTGGTGGTGGTGGAAGAGCGTCCACTGTGGGCACTGATATCGCTGGATGAACCTGGATCGTGACCGGTGATGGAGGGGGCAACGGCGGCGGAGGCAGCGCATCGCCCGCGGGCGCATCCGCCTGGGCTACTGCAAGGATGGGCACGGATTCACCGGACGATTCCGTGGAGACGACAACTGGTTCTTCAACCACGGGAGCCGGCGAGGGGCTGACGGCCCCGGAATCGGTGGCAACCATGGTTTCGGTCATAGGTGCGGGCAGCGGTGGAGGCGGCAGGACAACCTGCTCAGTATTCGACGTTACCGTGGTCTCAACAACCGGAGCGGGCGCCTCGGTGGTTACAACGGGCGTGATCTCAACAACCGGGGCAGGTTCCTCGGTGGTGGTCACGGTGGTGGTTTCGACTGCTGGAGCGGGTATCTCATCAGCAGAGGCGGTCGCCAGCGGCAGTATAAGTGCGGAACAGACCAGGAGCGCTGCCGCCAGCAGCAGCGCAATCTTATTAGCAATCATTTTAACCTCCTCTTTGATTACGATGATTACTATATTTTGAATGTAATACTAAGTTTATCGGCCAGCTCGATAACGTCGCCGTCTACAAGGGCCTGTTTGCCGCCCTCACGGATCTCAGTCCCATTGAGCCTGGTGCCGTTCGTGCTGCCCGGATCCTCGATATAGTATTTACCTTCCTCGTACCAAACGTTGATATGCTGCCTCGAGATGAACGATGCCCGGTCAGCGGGCATCAGTTTTTCGAAGTCCTGGCGCCCCAGCGCCCTCACGTTGCCGGCAAGCAGCATCTCGCCGCCGTCGGGCATGACCAGCTTGGCCGGAGGAGCTTCCGCGACGGATGTCTCTGCTGCGGAGGTGGTTGCCGCCGACGTGGCGGCGGACGATGTGGATGTGCCTGCGCTTGCAGCCGATGTCTGCGGCTGCCGGGCGCGCGGCCTTTTCACCAGCATGACGACTATCACGATGGCGGCTATGGCCAGCAGCGCCAGAAGGCCGTATAGAAGGTAGAACGGCTGCTCGACGGTGACGATAACGGAAGCCGTCTGGGTGGCGCCGTCGATGTAAGTGGCGGTAAGGTTATACGTGGTGGTCTGGTTGGGCGCCACCACCGTTGTGCCGACTGCGTCGAAATTGCCCAGCCCGGCTATATATACCTGAGTTGCTGATGGTGCGTTCCACGATAGCACGGTGGACTGACCTGACTGTAGGGTGGGTTGCAGCACGGTCAGCGTCGGAGGCACCCTCGGTATCACGGTGATGGTGGTGGAAGAGGTGACCGTGCTTCCCGAGCTGCCCGTAGCCGATAATGTGTAAGTCGTGGTCACGCCGGGTGTCACGGTCGTCGATCCCGAGGTCCCGACCGTACCTATGCCCGGAGATATGGTGACGCTACTGGCGTTGCTCGTGGCCCAGGTCAGCGTGACCGTTTGCCCCACGTCTACCGACGATGCATTGGCGGTGAAGGAAGTGATTGCAGGCTGATAGATCGGTCTGGGCGACGGCCCGCTGTAAGGCGAGATGCTGCCGCGCGTGTAGTTGAAGCTTAAAGTGCGCTCCGACCAGGCGAAGCCCGAGTTGTACCACATCTTCCAGACGTAGAGCCCGTCAGGATCCCAGGCCTCGGCGCTGAACGGTCCGATCCGCCATACGCCCGCGTAAGGCCTGTACCATCTGTAGCACAGCCAGTGCCCGTAAGGAGTGGTCCCCGGCGGATAATATTCCCACAGGTAGAAGTACCCAGGGCCGTTAAACGAGACGATCAGGTAGCAAAGGTCGTTGCGGTACAGGTAATTAAGCGTCTGACCGTAGCTGGTCACCAGGTAGGCGTTCACTATGGACGCCGACGCCCCCGCCGGAGGTGACGGCGGCACCGTCATCTGGAGGCTGGGCCATGTCTGGTTGTACGTGTCGACGCCTACCGGCGGCTCGACCATTTCACCGCCTTCGTCAGGCGGCTGCCAGCTTTCATCCGGATTGACCGGCGGAGACGGCTGCGCCTGGGCCGGCGAATATATTGCGGCCGCTGCCGATAAGACCATACATGCGAGCAGCAGCGGTATTATTAACTTTTTCATATCTATAACGAACCTCCGTGGTGGTCGGTCCATCTTCGATAAGTATAAATCGATATTATGCCCTCTGCTTGACCCCGGCCTGACAGGTTCCTTACAAACACCTGATAAAAGCTGGATTTCTGTTTCGGAGCAGACTTCGCGCAGGGGACTATGGGAGGAAAAAAGAGTTTAGAGGCTGGAGCGGAACTTGAGGCTGGCCTTGCCGGCCATCTCGATGACATCCCCGTCGTTCAATTCCACCGGCTCGGAGCCGGCTATGCTGGAAGCATTGACGGCAGTGCCGTTGGCGCTGTCCAGATCTTCGATAAAAGCCTTTCCGTCTGCAAAGCTGATCTTGAAGTGCTGTTTGGATATCAATCCCAGCTCATCCAGCCCCAGCGTCCTGGCGACCCGGGACCGTCCAATTATCTCGCTTTCATCGCTCAGCCGTATCTTCAATCCACTGGGCAATTCCAGTACAGCCCTGGCTGCGCCCTGTGCCGGCGCTTTGGGTGCTGCGCCGGGTTTCTCCAGCAGTTCCACCAGCGGTTGTTGGGCAACAGGCCGTGCGTAATCCGGTGCGCGCAGGCGGCGCCGCGTATACAGCGCCAGGAGCACAATTATCACTATGGCCGAGGGAGCGATCAGCAGGAAAAGGGGATTGGTAATGAATTTGAGCAGACTGTTATCTGAAGGCGCAGGTTGCCCGGATGACGGAGTCGTGGCAGGCTGAGCCGGCTCCTGCGTGCCCCTGACGTATTTCCAGTAGACTAAATAGCCGCTCTGCGTTTCGCTGATGCCCGCAGCCCACTGGCCGTCCCCATAGAAAAAGAGCCTGTAGATGTGCTGCCCTTCCGGCTCGTTTTCGCCGGGCCGGAACGGCCCCAGCCTCCACAGGCCCGGCTCATCGAGCTGCCATTTATAGGCGATCCATCTGCCCTGGTCCTCGCCGGGTATGGGGAAGTACTCATATATATACAGCCAGCCCGGCATATTGATGTCGACATCGAGGTACCATTGCTCGTCTCCGGTTATACTGGCGCCCTCTGCAGAGGCCCCGTGTATGGCTGCAGCCAGGTCGGGCGATGCTCCCGAAGGCAGCGAAGACGCGCTATGCAGAATGGAATTAACAGGCGGCTTGATCTCATTATGCTCTGCATCTTCCAGTGGATCGGGTATGGTAAAGTTCTCGGTCGGTGCGCCCATGGCATTCACGGATATATGCGTGAGCGCCGTCGAGCCGAGGCAGGCCAGCAGGACGGCCAGCGCGATTATCAGGGTCGCAGCCGGTCGCCTCATTTGGAGACCTCCACTTCTTTCGCTTCGCACTCGGTGGCGGACAGCAGCGCTGCCCGCATGGCCGTGGCGCTGGCAAACCTGCTGCCGGGGGAGAACATGATGGCCTGGGCCAGGCAGCGGGACGTCCTGGCCGAGATACCTACTGTAATGAGATGGTCCGCAACCTTGCCGGCCTCGCTGTAGCTCCGCGGCCAGTTGGTGCGGATCAGCTCGGTGCACAGGTCGTTAGGCTGTCTGAGCGTGAGCAGGTAAATGCAGGTCTGCGCCAGGCCGCACAGGTCGCAGCGCTGGTCGCTCTCGCCCCCTATGAACAGTTCTGGGATATCGAAGCCCTTGTTGGCTATCTGGGTGAAGGGATCTGTCTTGACCGTGTCCCTCTTCATGCTCTCCAGGCTTTTAGCCGTGCCGAAGTCGATCAGTTTGATGCCGCCGTTCCCGCTCAGCATGATGTTCTTGGGATTGACATCCCTGTGCACGATGCCTGCGGCGTGGATATAGGCCAGTGCTTCCAGCGACTGGCCGGCCCAGGTCAACAGCTGCTGCTCGCCTGCCGATGTCCTGGGGGAGGATGACATGATGGTCTCACCCGATATGAACTCGAGCACCAGGTGGAATTCCCCCTTGTAGAAGAAATCATCCAGGTAGGTGACTATGTTGGGATGCTGCAGCCTCTTGAGGAAAGCTGCCTCCTGGCGCAGCTTGTCCAGGTAGACATTATCCATGGTTGTGCCCCTGCGCGGCGTCTTGATGATGCATTTCCTGCCGCTGGTGCGGTCCCTGGCCAGCCAGATGTTTGCCATGCCTCCCTGCTTGAAGGCGGGCGCTTTAAGCTCGTAGCGGCCGTTGACGCGGTGCTTGCTCTCCACCCTGGACTGCTGCAGCCCTCCCTGGCGCTGTGCCAGTTTATTGGCCCTGTGCCTCTGAATCGCCTGGATAATGGCCACTGTTACCGGTATGCTGGTGAAGAAGAGCGCGAAGACTATGACGAAGATGGTCGGATCGTCCATCAGGTTGTTTTTACCCCCGTCTTCGCTGATATAAGCGCCTGCCACGAGGGAAGTCCAACCGGCCTGGCGACGATAACCGATATATTGTCCGGCCCTCCCGCCAGGTTGGCCTGGGATACCAGGTCGTCGCAGGCCTGCGCGGGACTGTGCGCGGCAAGCAGAGTTTCCTGGATCCTGTCGGCGGGAATAACGCCGCACAGCCCGTCCGAGCATAAAAGTATATTGTCCCCCGCGTAAAGCTTGATCTGTATCAGGTCCGGTGTGCTGACGTCGCTGTATCCCAGTACACGCGTTATCTCGTTGCGGCGCGGATGCGTCAGGGCTTCCTCCGCCGATATGTGGCCGGTATCCACCATCTCCTGCACCACGGAGTGGTCCGTAGTGACCTGAATGATCTCCCTGCTATTGATGATATAGCAGCGGGAATCCCCTATGTGTGCAACGAACATGTCCTGGTCCGCGACAAGGGCTGCTGTGAGAGTGGTGCCCATCCCCTGCAGCGACCTCTCCGATGCGACCTCGAGGACGGCGTCGTTAGCCTTGCTGAAGGCGGATGCCATCAGCGGCAAACCGGGAGCCGCCTGTCTGGCCAGCAATCCCGAGATGCATTCTGCCTGGAAAATCCTGATGGCCAGGTCGCTGGCTACCTCCCCGGCATCGTGTCCTCCCATGCCGTCAGCGACCGCAAGGAGGCCGGCCGATACCGTGCCTGAACTGGTGCGCAGATCGAAGGTGCAGCAGAAGACGCTGTCCTCGTTGAGTTTTCTCACCAGGCCGGTATCCCAGCCGTATCCGGTCTCCAATTAAATCTCCTTTAATCTCATATCAACTTAGCTTGAAGATCAGCGTGGCGCCGGGCTGTCTGGCCAGCTCTATCCGGTCACCGTCCTTGAGGGCCTGCCTGCCCTTATGGTGTATATCGATGTTGTTCACCCGCGTGTGATTGGTGCTGCCGGTGCCATCCCGTCCATGGTCCTGGATGAAATATGCGCCGTTCTCACGCGTAACCAGCAGATGTTGCCTGGATATGCTCATCAGCGCGTCCTGCGAAAGTTTGCCCTCGAAATCGCTGCGTTGAATGAACCTTTGGTTGTCGACCAGAACGATTTCCTCACCTCCCGGCATAATCATCCTGGCCGTAGCGCCCTCTGCTGCAGGTTCAACAGCTTCCTCCCTGACGCCATCGCTGCTTGAGCAGGCCTGTTCTTTAGACAGGTAATGTCCGCAGCTGTAGCAGAAGAAGCTGCCGGCTCCGTTCAATCCCTGGCAGGCCGGGCAGACCACGCTGATGCTGATTACCTCTTCCATTGCGATCACATCATTCTAGGCTGCAGCAAGATCAATTGCTTGACAGCTTACTGACGAATACCTAATATACATCTGACATCTCGATTTTCTGTGATGATGGCTATGGATATATTATACTGCAAGAGGAACTACGGCCTGCATATAGCAGGAGGCCTGCTGTGGCTTTCATCATAGTTAAAAAGGGCGATGCCGAGGATATCGGCAAGATATTTACCCTCAGACAGGCTGCCACGGTCATCGGACGGCGCACTCCCCAGTACAAGCCGGATATCGAGTTAAATGACGAAGCGGTTTCGAGAAGGCACGTCGAGATACTGGAAAAGGAAGGCCGCTACCAGATACGGGACCTGGGCAGCACCAACGGCACCGTGCTCAACGACGACCGCATAATAGCGGGCAGGCTGTACGACCTGAAGCATAACTGCAAGATCGGGCTGGGCATGGCGGCGGGTCCCGCGCACTCCCTTTTGATCTTCAAGGAGACCGAGAGCACCAATTTGCTGGGAGGTCAGGCGGGTATCGGCCGTAAAACTGTAGCCACCGATGTAAGCTGGCTTAAAATCGATGAGGCCAAGAAAGAGGTGCACGTCGACGGCAAATCTGTGAAACTGTCGCGCAAGGAGTACGAGCTATTGAATTACCTGTACGAGAACGCCGGCGTAGTCTGCCTGCGCGACGATATAATCAAGTCCGTGTGGTTCGATAGTCTGGACCCGGCGGCCATATCGGATGCGACGCTCGACCAGCTCGTGCACCGGCTGCGGGAGAAGATCGAGCCGGATACCTCCAATCCCTGCCGCATCATCAGCCGCAAGGCTTTCGGCTATATGCTGGTGTGATCATCAGTACTTGAACTGCCGCTCCTTCCACCAGGGGTAGAAAGCAGGCATATCCTTGCTCGGTTTCATGGGGAAGGCGGGCGGCCGCTTTTCCAGGAACGACATGATGCCTTCCTTGGCGTCGGGGACGCCGAAAATCCAGTTGAGCGCTTTGGACTCAACCTGGTGTGCCTCCATGGGATGGTCTGCGCCCAGCATCTTCCACATCATCTGGCGGCAGAGCGAAACGGAGATGGAGGATGAGTTATTGGCGATGCTTGCGGCGATCTCGCGCGCCCGGGGCAGCAGCGCCTCCGGCTCCAGCAGCTCGCTCACCAGTCCCTTCTCGAAGGCTTCCTTTGCGCTGAAGACCCTGCCGCTGTAAACCCACTCGGTGGCGACTCCAATATTAACCAGCCGTGTTAAAAACCAGCTTGCGCAGCCGTCGAAGACGATGCCCCTGCGGCAGAAGACCAGGCCCATTTTGGCGTTGGTTGAGGCGATGCGGACATCCATGGGGAAGGTCATGGTAATGCCGAAGCCCACCGCCGACCCGTTGATGGCGGCTATAATGGGCTTCTTCATGTCGTATATGCGCAGCACGACGATTCCGCCCTCATCGCGGTGCGGCTGGTCGTCCTCCCTGCCCATGAAACGCTCCATGAAGTACGAGCCCTTGGCTTCCTCTCCTCCCCCCAGAGCGGCTCCCGCGCTGAACGCCCTGCCGGCGCCGGTTACGATCACCACACGTACGTCGTCGTCGTTATCAGCCCTGTCGAATGCGTCCAGCAGCTCCCTGCAGGTCGACGCCGTGATCGAGTTCATCTTGTCCGGATTGTTGAGCGTCAGCGTGAGAATGCCCTCCGACACCTCATATTTAAGCTCCTTGTACTCCATGGAAACCTCCTTATATCGTGAATTTGATCGGCCCTTTGATCCGGGCCGGCTTGAAGACTTATGATCAGCTAAACCTGTATAGTGATGCCGTGGTCTGTTTGGTCGGTGAGGATCTCGAAGGCCGCCCGGTGTCCGGTGTAGAGCAGTTCCGATACTCCTTTATTTCCCCCCTGTTTATAAGTGATCCTGAGTTCGCACGAGGCCAGCTTGCTGTTCAGGCAGTGCTTGCTCCCGCCGGGTGGATTGTAGTAATTCAGGCCGGCGAACAGCTCCCTGGGGGCATACATCCTGCCTCTGATATCGACATCGTCGCTGGATGAGTTGAAATGC
>JBAZLT010000059.1:0-7931 GCA_041650115.1 Dehalococcoidia bacterium
CATCTCGGCAAGGTCATCCGAAGTGGCGTCTATCATGTCGGCCGAGCCCGATTTAGCCAGCAAAAGCTGACGCAGGTAGTCTACCAGTTCGCGGTTAAATTGCCTAAGGTCCAGTCCCTCCGCAGCCACGGCGTTAATGACCTTCAGTCCCGCCGACACGTCCATGGCAATAATGGTGCGTGCCAGTTCGCGTATGCGCAGGTCACCGCTGATGCCCAGCATAGCCTGCGCCTGGGCCAGGCTGATTCTGTTGCCGTAGTATGTGGTGAGCTGTTCCAGCAAGTTGGTGGCATCGCGCAGGCTGCCCGTGGTTACCTTGGCCACCAGTTTCAGGGCCTCCGGATCCATCTCGATGCCCTCTATTTTGCAGATATGCGCCAGGCGCGAGATTACCGCGCTGCTGGACAGTCGATGGAAATCGAAGCGCTGGCAGCGGGAGGTGATGGTGGAGATGATTTTGTGCGGGTCTGTTGTTGCCAGGATGAAAATAACGTGCGGCGGCGGCTCCTCCAGTGTCTTGAGGAAGGCGTTTGCTCCCTCCCGTGTTATCATATGCACTTCGTCGATGATGTAAACCTTGTAGCGAAGGATATTGGGAGAGTAGTTAACCCTCTCCTTGAGGTCGTTCATGTCATCTATGCCGCGGTTGCTGGCCTCGTCGATCTCGATGATATCCAGTGCGCTGCCCTTGTTGATGGCGAGGCAGGAATCGCAGGAATTGCATGGCTCACCTTCGACGGGCTGACGGCAGTTGACAGCCTTGGCCAGTATACGGGCGGTGCTTGTCTTGCCGCTGCCGCGTGGTCCGCAGAACAGGTAGGCATGGGCGATACGGCTGCTCTTTATGGCATTGCGCAGGGTCTGTACTACATGCTCCTGGCCGGCTACTTCGTTGAATGTTTGGGGTCGCCACTTGCGGTAAAAAACCTGGGAGGTCATGGTGCAGTTATTATACCCCAACTGCGCAATTATTCTGCAAAAGCGGCATACTGCTGTCCGGCAAACGTGTTGGTCATGTGTAAATCAGGGTGCAACACCAGCCCTGCTGTGCTATAATCATGCGTTATCAGAGTTTATACAGGAGTACGGCATTGGACAAGGAAAAGAAGCAGGAAATAATGAAGAGCTATGCCATAAACGAGAAAGATACTGGCTCTTCCGATGTGCAGGTCGCTGTGTTGACCGAGAGGATCAACCAGCTGTCCGGACATCTGAAAGACCATTCTCATGATCAGCATACACGTCGATCTCTTCTCAGGCTTATCGGGAGGCGCAGGCGGCTGTTGGCTTATCTGAGCAGGGAAGACATCAACCGCTACAGAACCCTCATCGGCAAGCTTGGCTTACGCAAATAAAACAAAATAGAGGGTTTAATAATGTCCCAGAGCTTTAAGTGTAACGTTGGGGACAGGGACCTTATCATCGAAAGCGGCAAGCTTGCTCAGCAGGCAGACAGCGCTGTAGTGGTTCGTTATGGTGATACGGTAGTCCTTGTCACCGCATGTATCAGTGAAGAGGCCAAGGAAAATAGTGATTTTGTCCGCCTGACTGTCGATTACGAGGAACGGCATTACGCCGTGGGCAAGATACCCGGCAGCTTTTTAAGGCGTGAAGGGCGCCCCGGAGAGCAGGCCACGCTTGCGGCACGCCTGTGCGACCGCTCGATTCGCCCGCTCTTCCTGAAGAGCCTCCCCAATGACATCCAGGTGGTGGTCACTGTCCTTTCCACCGACCAGGAGAACGACCCGGATGTGCTGGCTGTTATCGGAGCATCGGCCGCCCTGACGATATCAAACATACCTTTCTACGGCCCCATCGGCGCAACCAGGGTCGGCTATATCGATGGGAAGATGGTGCTCAATCCGCTTCTTCCGCAGATGAATGACAGCATACTCGACCTGGTGGTTGCCAGCAGCCGCGATAGTATCGTTATGGTTGAAGCCGGCTGCAAGGAAATCGACCCGGCTATTTATATCGAGGCGCTCAGGATAGCCCATGAGGAAAACCAGAAGATAATTCGCCTGCAGGACGAATTGCGTAAAGAAATTGGCAAGCCGAAGCTGGAGGTTGAGGGATTCAGCATCAATCCCGACCTGCTGGCAGCCATCACTTCAGATTACGGGCAGAGGATGACGGCCGCCCTGGACAGCGCGAGCAGAGAGCTGCGGCAATCGGAGTTCGAGGCTATTAAAAAGGAAGCCGTCGAAAAACTGAAGGAAACTTATACGGAGACTGAGATCGGCGCGGCCATAGAGGAAATACTGAAGAAGACCTGCAGGGCCAAGATACTGCGGGAACAGAAGCACGTCGACGGCCGCGATATCAGGAAGGTTCGACCTCTCAGCGCCGAGGTTGCCCTGTTGCCGCGTACACATGGATCGGGGCTGTTCTCGCGCGGCCAGACCCAGGTATTGACCATAACTACGCTGGGCTCGCTGGGGCAGGCAAAGACAGTGGATGACCTGGGATTGGAGGATACCAAGCGCTTTATGCACCATTACAACTTCCCGCCCTATTCCACCGGTGAGGTCAAAAGAATGGGCTCGACGGGAAGGCGCGAGATCGGGCATGGCGCCCTGGCGGAGAAGGCGCTGGTTGCAGTTATCCCTGACGAAAAGGAATTCGCCTACACCATCCGCCTGGTATCGGAGGTGCTCAGCTCCAACGGCAGCACCTCTATGGGGAGTGTCTGCGCTTCGACTTTATCATTGATGGATGCCGGCGTGCCCATCAAGGCACCGGTTGCCGGTATAGCCATGGGGCTAGTGACTGACAAGGACGATCCAGGGAAGTACGTTATCCTTACGGATATAGAGGGAATAGAAGATTTTTATGGCGACATGGACTACAAGGTAGCCGGCACGGTCAACGGCATCACGGCCATCCAGCTTGATATCAAGCTGCGCGGCGTCACGCATGAGATACTGGCCAAGGCGACGCTACAGTCACTTGAGGCGCATAAGGTGATACTGGATGTCTTGAAATCCGCCATTCCGGAGGTGCGTCCAAACCTAAGCAAGTATGCGCCGCGTATGTACAAGATAACAATCGACCCGTCGAAGATCGGCGCCTTGATAGGTCCCGGGGGAAAGAACATCAAGGCCATTATCGAGGAGACCAAGACTACCATCGAGGTGTCGAATGACGGCACGGTCGTGATAGGCTCGGCCAGCGAGGAATCAGCCCAGGCCGCTATACGTAAAGTTGAGGGTCTCACGCAGGACGTGGAAGTAGGCTCCATCTACACGGGGAAAGTTACAAGGATACAGAATTTCGGAGCATTCGTTGAGGTGCTGCCCGGCAAGGAGGGGCTGGTACATATCAGCGAGCTTGCCGACCACCATGTGGCTCGTGTGGAGGACGTTATCAAGATCGGCGATGAGATCATGGTCAAGGTGACTGAGATCGATCGACTGGGACGGATTAATCTGTCGCGCAAAGCAGTATTTAACGAACAATCGGGCGCCCCGGCTGATAAGGCTTCGCAGGACAGACCGCCGGCACCTCCTAGGACGAGCGGCGGACCTCCGAGGACGGGCATGCCTCCGCGGGGACGCAGGGATGAACCGAGGGGCCATCCCCGCAGACCCGGATAAGTTGATATCGGCCGATGCCTGAAGGGTAGAGGATAGCCGAGATGTCAAAAATTAAAGTAGCGGTGAACGGGGCATTAGGAAGGGTGGGGCAGCAGGTTGTAAATGCTGTCATCGCGGATACGGCGCTGGAACTGACCGGTGCCGCTGATATTAAAGCGGACCGGGACCATTTGATACTGCCCGGATCATCCAAGAAAGTTCCCCTGCATACCAATCTGACATCGCTTATCGAGATGTACCATCCGCAGGTGGTGGTCGATTTCACCGTGCCTGAAGCGGCAATGGGCGCAGCGCGGCTGGCGCTTAAAAACGGCGCCAATCTGGTTATGGGCACCACCGGCTTAAGCGAAGCGGATCTAAAGGAGATCGACAGGCTGGCGCAGGGTCATAAGAAAGGCGCGGTGGTAGCGCCCAATTTTGCCATCGGAGCGGTGATCTTGATTCACCTGGCCAGGATGGCATCACGTTATTTTGATAATGCGGAGATCATAGAGCTCCATCATGATAGAAAGCTTGATGCGCCTTCGGGGACCGCGCTGGCGACGGCCCGGGCCATGGTAAGCGCGCGCGGCAAGCCTTTTGTGAGCCCTGTAACCGAAAAAGAGACTCTGAAGGGAACGCGGGGCGGCCAGGCTGACGGCATATCCATACACAGCGTCAGGCTGCCGGGTCTGGTTGCCAGTCAGGAAGTTATATTCGGTACCCTGGGGCAGACGCTGTCCATCAGGCATGATACGATCAGCAGGGAAAGTTTTATGCCGGGCGTGATTTTGGCAATCAAGGAGGTAATCAAACGCCACGGTCTTGTTTATGGCCTGGATGTACTGCTAAATTTGGGAGAATGATATGAACAACAGTAATAACGGGTACCATGTAGCTATAGTGGGCGCTACCGGAATGGTGGGGCAGGAGTTTATCAAAGTACTGCTTCAGCGCAAATTCCCCATGACCTCCCTGCAGCTCTATGCCTCCGACCGATCGGCCGGGAGGAAGGTCTATGCCGGCCATCAGGAGATGATAGTCAAAGAAACCGCCGCTGATTCGTTCGATAATATCGACATCGCGCTTTTTTCAGCCGGTTCCGAGATAAGCAAGCATTTCGCTCCGATAGCAGCCAAAGCGGGGGCGCTGGTTATCGACAACAGCGCAGCCTGGCGCATGGATACCCGTGTTCCTCTGGTGGTGCCGGAGGTTAACGTCGATGATATTAAAAAGCACAGGGGCATTATAGCCAATCCGAACTGCTCGACCATCCAGATGGTGGTGGCACTCAATCCTTTGCACAGGGTCAATCCCATCAAACGCGTTACCGTGGCAACCTACCAGGCGGTTTCAGGAACCGGGATTGCCGCTGTTGAAGAATTGACCAAGCAGGCCAAGGTAGTGCTGGACGGCGGCAACGTCGTGCCGCACGTCTATTCTCACCAGATCGCCTTTAACCTTTTGCCCGAGATCGACGTGTTTTTGGAGAACGGCTACACCAAGGAAGAATGGAAGATGGTCGAAGAGACTAGAAAGATAATGCATGCGGAGAGTGTTGCCGTATCAGCTACCTGTGTGCGCGTGCCTGTTTTTATCAGCCACAGCGAGGCCATTCAGGTGGAATTTACCGAGTATATGTCTCCCGAGGAGGCGCGCTCTATATTGAGCAAGGCGCCGGGTGTGAAGGTACTTGATGATCCTAATGTGAGCCTGTACCCTCAGCCCTGGCTGGCGGCGGGTACCGACGACGTTTATGTGGGAAGAATAAGATCGGATGCTTCTTTCCTTAACGGACTGGTCATGTGGGTGGTGGCCGATAATATCCGCAAAGGCGCAGCTCTCAATGCCGTTCAGATAGCGGAAGAGGCCGCCAGGAACGGCTGGATCAAGAGCCAAAACAATAATAAGTAGCCGGCGGAGGAAGAGATGAAGAAGCTCGGACGTTTGCTGACAGCCATGGTAACACCCTTCAATGCCAAGGGTCAGGTTGATTATGCACAGGCAAAGAAGCTGGCGAAAGCGCTGCTCGAATCCGGGAGCGACGGGCTGGTGGTATCCGGGACGACGGGCGAAAGCCCCACGCTCACCGCCGGGGAGAAGATCAGGCTGTTTGCCGAGATAAGGGCGGTTGCCGGCAAAAAGGCCACGATCGTGGCCGGCACGGGTAACTATAATACCCAGGAAAGCATCGAGCTTACACATGAGGCTGAGAAAACAGGCGTGGATGCCTGCCTGCTGACTGTGCCTTACTATAATAAGCCGAACCAGGAAGGGCTCTACCAGCACTTCAAGGCCATCGCCGATTCAACCAGTCTTCCCTGTATTGTATATAACGTGCCTTCCCGCACCATCACCAACCTGACTGCCGATACAACCATAAAGTTGAGCAGGATAGATAATATCGTCGGCATCAAGGAGGCCAGCGCCGATTTCGGTCAGATAGCCCGCATCATCGATGGAGCGGGCAGTGATTTCATGGTATACAGCGGCAACGACACCGATACCTTTCCCATCCTCAACCTTGGAGGCTATGGCGTGATCGGTGTGATCACGCACCTGGTGGGAGTTCAGTACAAGAGAATGATGGACCTTTGCCTGGCCGGTAAAATTAACGAGTCGGCCAGGCTGCACCGCAGCTTCATACCACTGGTTAATACCATGTTCATGATAGGCAGCCCCATGCCCATCAAATATGCGTTGAACTATATCGGATTCCGGGTTGGCAAACCGCGCCTGCCGCTGGTGGTACCTGACGAGAAAACACGGGCGGCCATCGAACAAACGTTAAAGAGATATACAGTAGACCTGCCGCTTAAATGAATTCCAGTTAAAGCGGGAGTACCAGGTCCTTATTAACACATATTCAGGTTGCCGCCGTCAGGGCATGTGACTGTTAATCAGCCCCACGGATAATGTCCCCTGCGTTTGGCAGCCCATTCATCGATCCCCTCACTTTTTATTAGCTCCAGGTGGTAAGCGAGATTCGGATGGAATTTGAGCAGGGGCTCCAGGTGCCCGCAGGTTTTGTATTCAGCACAGTCCCAGCATCCTTTGAGACCTTTTGCGATGGCACAATTCCTGATCAAGCAAAGCTCTCCCTTCCAGCCGCCTCCCTCCCGGCAAATGGACTGACATTTCAATCCGCGTATGGCCTGAAGAACATCAGTGAAGCGCCGATAATCTTTGAAAGTTGCGTTGGACTCCGACCAGTAGGTCTGTCCGGCTTTAAGCTCAGCGTATTTGTCAAAATTTAGTTCGGTCAGGATTTCTTCAAGGTGGGTTGCAAGGCTAAAGAGCTCGGTCTGTGATGGAATACAGTCTTTGCAGTAAAGGCCGCAATATGATGTCAGCTGACAATTATTAATCACAGCACGTCAGATTACATTTTTAATAACGATACTCTGCTCGCGGCGGGGACCTATGGAGATAACGTGAAAACGGCAGCCGATGAGCTCCTCAAGGCGACTTACGTACTTGCGTGCATTACGCGGCAGATCACCCGACTTGCGGGCGCTGCTGGTGCTGGCCTTCCAGCCGGACATCTCTTCGTAAACCGGCATGCAGCTTTCCAGCGCCGCAGCGTCTGCCGGGTAATGATCTACCGTCTTCTCGCCGATTTTATAGCCCACGCATATCTTCACGGTATCCATCTCATCGAGCACATCCAGGCGTGTCAATATTCCGCTGGTATAGCCGTTGAGGTTGGTGCTGTAGCGGCCTACCACCGCATCAAACCAGCCGCAGCGCCGCGCCCTTCCCGTGGTGGTCCCATACTCATGGGCGCGCTGCCTTATATATTCGCCGACCTCGTCTTTGAGCTCGGTGGGCATGGGTCCGCCGCCCACCCTGGTGGTGTAAGCCTTAAAAATCCCCACCACGCGGTCGATCCTGCGCGGATTGATACCGGAGCCCAGGCAGGCGCCGGCGGCCAGCGGGGATGAGGAGGTAACAAACGGATAGGAGCCGAAATCGGTATCAAGCATTGTTCCCTGGGCGCCTTCGAGGACGATATTGCTGCCCCGTTCCAGCAGGTCGCTGATCATGGCTGTGGTGTCTTTAATATAGGGAACCAGGTGCGCGGCGTAGCCCGAATATTCATCGAAGACCTTGTTGAAGTCCAAGGCCTCGGCATTGTAGAGCTTTGTCAGCATTTCATTTTTCGACTCAAGCAGGCTGGCCAGACGTGGCCTGAACATTGCGGAGTCGATGATATCGCAGGTACGAATCCCCTTGCGGGCTGTCTTGTCTGAGAAGGCAGGCCCGATGCCCTTGCCGGTCGTGCCTATGGCGGAAGCGCCTCGTTTCAGCTCATCCAGCCTGTCAAACAGGATATGCCAGGGCATGATCAGATGC
>JBAZLT010000060.1:0-7908 GCA_041650115.1 Dehalococcoidia bacterium
TGGTGAACCTGGCGCATACATCATTTCTCATGCTGGCTGCCTACGGCATGTTCTATACCACCTACAGGCTGGGACTGGATGTATTTACCGCCATACTGATATCCCTGGTTGCCACTGTGATTATCGGCCTGGTGAGCTACAAACTCTTCATCGACAGGATCCGTGAGCATGAAGTGACCGTCATGCTTATTACACTTGCGCTGGCAACCATCTTCCAGGAGTGCATGGTTCTGGCGTTCGGCGCCCACTTCAGAGAAGCGCCTACACTCATACCGGGTTTCGTGGAGGTTCTGGGTGTAAAGATTTCCTATCAGCACCTGCTGACCATCGCGGTCGTTGCGGTGGTGCTGTTCGCCATCTGGCTGTTGCTGACCAGGACCAAACTGGGTATCGCTATCAGGGCCACCGCCCAGGATACCGAGGTCGCCAACCTGATGGGTATCAATGTATCCCGGATCCTGCTACTCGCCATGGGCATCGCTGCGGGGCTGGCGGCTATCGCCGGCATCGTGGTGGCGCCATTATGGGTAGTCTATCCGTATATGTGGATGAACCCGCTGGTTATGATCATGGCTATAGTTGTGCTGGGAGGCCTGGGCAGCATCAAGGGAAGCGTAATTGGCGCGTTTATCATAGGGCTGGTTGAAGCGGCAGTGGTTTTCTATCTGCCGGGCGGCGCATTCCTGCGCGGAGCCATCGCGCTGCTGGTCATGGTGATACTGCTGGTAGTCAGGCCCGAGGGCCTTTACGGCATAGTCTTCGAGGAGGAGAGACTGTAGGTGTTAAGGAGGCTGTTTAAGGACATCCAGGGCGATATATTCGCCATACCCGGCAGATTAATAGCCTTTATCTTTCTTGTAGCCCTGTTTTTCGTTCCCCTGATTACTCAGGAGTCGTACATACTGTTTGTGCTGATCCTGGTCAATATCTTTGTGATCTTTGCCGTAAGCTGGGATTTCATCTCCGGCTATACCGGACAGGTCAATTTCGGCCATGCGTTTTTCTTCGGCGTTGCCGCGTACACGGCGGCGCTGCTGAGCAAGAATGTCGGGCTGCAGCCCTGGGCGACCATACCCATCGGAGCAATAGCCGCTACGGCAGCCGGCGTATTGATGTGCCTGCCCGCCCTCAGATTGAGGGGCCCTTATCTATCGCTGGTTACCCTGGCCATGCCCCTGATATTGCTGGGCGTGATCAAGGCGTTTCCCGATTTCACCGGAGGTGAGCACGGCATCTCTGGCCTGCCGGCCCTGGCCGGTTCCAGGATGGCTGAATATTATATAGCGCTTGTCATCATGATTGCATCGGTATTTATCATGTGGAAGCTGGTTGACGCCAAGAGCGGGTTTGTCAGGATCGGAATCATCCTCCACGCCATACGCGAGGATGAGATCGCAGCTCGCGCCACGGGCATCAACACTATACGCTATAAGTTGCTGGCCTTCATTATCGGCGGCTTTTTTGCCGGTGTGGCGGGCGGCTTGTATGCGCATTTTCTCAGGATCGCAGGCCCTGCCACTCTGGACTTGATGCTCTCATTCCAGGCCATTATCTGGACGGTATTCGGCGGAATCGTCAGCATATATGGCGCCGTGGTAGGGGTTTATATTCTATTTCCTCTGATGGAGCTGCTGCGTCAGTTCGCTATCCCCATCTGGCCGGGATCGGATATAATGATATCCGACCTGCGCTTTCTCATATTCTCTTTCCTCGTCATAATCATACTGCTCTTCATGCCGGAGGGGTTTGCTGTGTGGGTAAGGGATAAATTAGAGCGCGAATGCCCGCGGTGCAAGCTGTCCAATGCATCGTGGAGGAAAGAGTGCAGGGCATGCGGGGCTGAGCTCTATTAAGCTTCGGATTACATAAACTCACAGACCGAGATAGGTCTTTCTCAGAGTCTCGTCTTTAAACAGTTCTTTGGCCGTGCCTTCAGCAATAATATGTCCCCTGGACATGACATAGTTTCTGACTGACAGCGCGAAAGCGAAGCTCACGTCCTGCTCGGCCAGAAGTATGGTAACACCCAGATCGTGGTAGATCTCCTCCACCCGTTTGAAAAGGTCCTCTTTCAGCTTTGGCGCAAGGCCGCTGGAAGGCTCATCGACCAGCATGAACCTGGGACGGCGCATGAGCGACCGGCCGATGGCCAGCATCTGGCGCTCACCGCCCGATAACGTGCCGGATATCTGCTTCTGCCGCTCCTTTAGCCTGGGAAAAAGCGAGTATACTTTGGCAATGCTGGCGTTTACTTCCTTCTTGTTCTTGCACAGGTAAGCACCAGCCAGCAGGTTATCTTCCACAGACATTTCCACAAACGGCCGGCCGCGTTCCGGGCAAAGCATCAGGCCAAGTTTGGCGATTTCCGAAGCCGACAGTTTTTCGATGCGCTTACCGTCGAACTCCACGGTTCCGGTAAAAGTTATATCTTCACCCCTGGTCCCTTTAAGTACTTCCTTTTCCCAGTTGATCAATCCGACTATAGCTCGCAGCAGGGTCGATTTCCCGGCGCCGTTGGGCCCCACCAGCCCTACCAGTTCTCCCTGTTTAACGTTCAGGCTCGCATCGTCCAGCACCATGGCTGTGTCATAGCGGACCGTTACATTCCTTACCTCAAGCAATGAGCACCTCCTTGCCGGTATATGCTTCGATGACCCTCTTGTCCCGGGATATCTCCTCGGGGGTACCCTGGGCAAGCACTTCACCGAAGTTAAGCACAATCACACGGTTCACGATTTTCATCAGTTCGCTGAGCTTGTGTTCGATGATGAGCATGGCCGGTCCCTCGCTGTGCAGCCGGCCGAAACGGCCGCCCTTATGCAGTCTCTTGATGGAACGCGCCACCAGCTCTGTCTCCGCCGGGTTCAGCCCACCGAAAGGTTCGTCAAGCAGCATCAGCTCCGGCTCGGTGGCTATGGCTCTGGCCACCTCCAACCGCTTTAGATCGCCGTGCGACAGGATGGATGCAGGCTCGAGAGCGAGGTCGGCGATTCCCACGAATTCAAGCGCATCGCGTGCCTTTATCTCGGCCCGTTTAACCCATTCACCTCGCTTGCTGATCCTCGGGCAGAGGCAGCCGACCATGACATTGGCGATGATGGGCAGGTGTCTGAAAGGTTTGACCACCTGGAAGGTGCCTACCATTCCCCGCTGTACGATCTCCCAGGGACGGCGTTTGGATATGTCCTCACCCTTAAAGCGAATCGTGCCGGAGTCAGGTTTTAAAATCCCCAAAAGGCAACGTATGAGCGTGGTCTTTCCTGCGCCGTTGGGGCCTATCAGTCCAACTATCTCATCCTGTGCAACCTGGAAGCTTACGTTATTTACGGCCACAAGGCCGCCGAAGCGTTTGGTAACGTTCTCCACTTCGAAAAAGGCGGCCATATTACAGCTCCTCCTCTCGGAGTTCACGTCTGGATACTTTTCCGACATCGGTCTTGGGGACCTCCCCTCTGAATTCAATGATCTTTGGACATTTGTAATGAGCCAGCCGTTCCATGGCATAGACGACAATATCCTGTTCGCTCACCTTTCCCCTGGCCTCCGTCTCAAGCACAACAATAGCTTTTACCTTCTCTCCCACATCCGGATCAGCCACACCGATTACGCCTGCTTCTTTGACCTGGGGATGTCCTGTCAGCACCTCCTCGACCTCGCGGGCGAATACGGCCAGCCCTTTGTATTTGATCATGTCCCTCTTTCTATCGTAGAAATAGAAATATCCCTCCTCGTCCATGCGGGCCAGGTCGCCCGTCCTCACCCAGGTAACACCGTCTATCTGTATAAACATGAGCTTGGTATCTTCGGGCTTGTTCCAGTAGCCTTTGGCGATCTGAGGACCCCTGAATGCGAGCTCACCTGTCTCACCCAGGGGCAGGAATTCGTTTTTAGCCGGATCGAGTATGGCCGCCACGCAGCTGGACATCGGCACCCCGAATGAACCGATCTTGGGCCTGCCGTAGGGGCTTACAATACCTACCGATGTGGTTTCGGTCATGCCCCATCCTTCGTGTATCTTGGTGCCGGTACGCTTTTCCCATCCTCTGGCGGTATCTTCCAGCAGCGCATCGGCGCCCGAAACCAGCACCTTTATTTTTTTCCAGTTGACGCGATCGGTCCGGTGGTAATCCCTCAGCACTTCAAATAGTGCCGGCACGCTGTAGAATATGGTTGCCCCGTAGTTTTCAATAGAGTTGAGTATGTCGTCGAGGTCCGGTGTGGTGAATATAACCAGAGTGTAGCCCTGCGTCATGGAACCGGACATAACTACCGACTGTCCGTAGATGTGGTAGAAGGGCAGGTAGCCGATGACCACCTCTTTGCCGGGCTGTACGATATCGCCCCAGAATATCTGCGCTATATGCTGCGCGGCTACCAGGTCGAAGTGCGTGATCATGGCGGCCTTGGGCAGCCCGGTCGTGCCCCCGGTGTAGGGCAGGGAGACAAGGTCCTCATGGATATTGAACTCGATCTTGGGGGGCTTGGGCGGGTATTTCTTTAACAGGTCCTGGAGCTGATAAAAGCCTTCCCGTTTGAATATCTCCGGAGGCGGCGCGGACATTTTCTGGTAAACGGCACGCAGCATGCTTTTACCCAGGAATTTTTTCAAGGCTGGCAGGTACTCGGCGATATTGGTCAGAATCACCCGGTCCAACTTGACGCCGGCCCTTTCCACGTTTTCCCACAGAATGTCCTGGCATACGACAGTGGTGGCGCCGCTGTCAAGTATCTGGTGCTTGATCTCAGGGCTTACATAAACAGGGCTGATGGCGGTGACAACGGCTCCGGCCTTAAGGGCGCCGAAATAGCAGATTATGAACTGCGGTGAATTCAGGAGCAGTAAGGCTATCTTGTCACCTTTCTTGACTCCGAGATCGCAGAGGGCGGTAGCGAACCTGTCGATCTGGTCCCTCAGCTCGCGATAGCTTATTTTCTGGCCGTAAAATATGACGGCCGTCTTATCCTTGAATTTCTCGGTTGTTTCATCTATGGTCTGGACTACCGATTTTTCGGGAATAACCACGTCGGCCGGGACACCTTTGCCATAAAATTTCAACCACGGCCTCGATTCATAGATGTCTTTGTTTGACACTAACATACCTCCTCAACCTTGAATGAAGCCAATATAGCACATTTCGGCTTCGTATTCAACGTAGCCGGATCATAAAGAAGGAGTGTTGCCCAGGCGGTCGAAGTCGTAGGGCTTGCCGGTCTTGATGCCGGCCAGCCGCTTGGCGATGTTCTTGGTGTTCTCGATATTGTAGGCGCCCATGATGGCGATCTGCTCCATTCTGGGCGAGCCTCCCCCGTGGACACCCGCATACTGCATGACGCCGGCCAGCTCCGAACACGTTATGCCCTGCACCCAGGCAAAGGCCTTTAATATATCCTGCACATCCACGGCCGGATTGCGCGCCATATATTTTTCGATGAAGGGACGGGTCTCTTCGCCAACCCAGTCCTCGGGCCGGGGCATTGTGGCAGGCATGCCGCCTGCTATATCGGCCAGTATGTCGTATTCATGATAGATGTTAAGTCCCGCGTGCCTTCGGCTGACGTTACAGTAGGTGATATCAGGAACCCAGGTGCCGGAGGGCGACTGCGTGGCATTTATGGCCGCGGCGATGCCAGTGCCATAGCAAAGCTCGGATGTGCAGATCAGCTCAGCCAGCTTCTCTTTGACGTGGTGTTCCTTCTCAATGCCGTTGACCTCGGCCATCAGCGCGGTGGCGCCGGTCAGCACATCGGTCATGGCAGGCTTGCAACCTGTGTAGCTGTGGCGGTGATAAAGTGCAAACATCAGCGCCAGATAGCCGCCCATGTCGGGCTCGCCGCAGAGGAAGACGTTGTCCCAGGGGACGAATACGTCATCGAAAACAGTCATAGAATCCGCTCCACCCCAGGGGCCGGGGCCGTCGTATCCCTTAGGCACGTCAGGCATGGCTATGCTGACGATCTGCTTCACGCCCTCGGCATCGGCGGGGATATTGAATGCCACTGCCCAGTCCCCCTCCTCCTTGGTAAGCGCGCGGGTGGGTATGACATTTATCTGCTCCACCACAGGGGCAAAGGAATTGTGCACCTTGGCCCCGCGCACCACTATCCCGTCGCTCTTCTTCTCGACCACGCGTACGTACAGGTCGAGGTCTTTCTGCTCATGCGGCCTCCAAGGCCTGTTACCCTTGACGTCGGTCTGCGCGCAGCAGCAGGTGCGGTCATTGGTCTGAAAGTCCCGCAGCCATTTCTCAAACCTCTTGTGGTACTCGGTCCCGTATTTCTGGTCAGTCATGTATGTAATGACGGAGAGGGCATTGCTGGAATCGATACCCATGCAGCGGGCGATGCATCCCCCCACCTGATGCGCGGTGAGCCGTGTCATCCGCTGCTTGGCCAGCAGGTCCTGCATGCTGCGGTGGATGTGGTTGAAGCGGTTGATCTTCTCCCCTGTCAGGTGAGAGGTGGCGGTGAGCAGGTCCTCGTACTGCTTGAATTCAGGGTCGGTGACCAGGTCATAGGTTTTCGCCAGTACGTTGGTTGCTCCCTGAAGGTGCTTGTAATCACGGTCGATGAGTTTACCGTTGTTGTAGACGTTGCGCCTCATCTTGCTCAGGCGCTTGCGGTATTCGCTCGATGAAATCATGAGCCACCTCCTCAATAACAGCGTTATCCGGCGTACATTCCTCCGGTCACTACGATATTTTCGCAGTCTATATAGCTCGATTCGTCCGAAGCCAGGAAAACCACCACCTTGGCCACCTCCTCCGGCTCACCGATGCGTCCCAGGGGTATCTGCTTGACCGCCATGTCGAGTATCTCGGGGACACCCCAGATAGGCTGTGAGAAGCGCGTGCGTATAAATGAGGGAGAGATGGAGTTACAGCGGATGCCGTAGGGGCCAAGCTCGGTGGCCATCATCCTGGTCATGTGTATCATCCCTGCCTTGCTGACGGCATAAATCGCAAGCATAGGGTCGGGCCGCATACCGCCGGCCGAAGCGATGTTGATAATATTACAGGGCTTTTTATTTTCGATCATGAGTTTGGCTATACCCAATGACAGGAAATAGGGGCCTTTCAGGTTAACCGACATGATCTTGTCCCACAGCTTCTCATCATGTTGCAGCATGGATCCGAAGAAGGGGCTTACGGCGGCACAGTTGACCAAAATGTCCACTACACCGAAATCAGTTTTGGCCTTGTCGACCAGCTTGTTGACATCCTCCATTACACCCATATCGGTGCCGGTCCAGACTGCTTTCCTGCCTGCTTTCTTCACGTCGTCTGCCAGTCCCTGCAGGCTGTCCGTCTTCTTGTCGCACATCAGAATATCCGCGCCTGCCTCAGCCAGCTTGAGGACCACTGCTTTGCCGATGCCGCCTCCGGCGCCGGTCACAAGGGCTACTTTTCCGAGAAGGGGCTGATAGTCACTTGCCATAGGGAGTACCTCCTGAATAAAAACGGATTTTGAAAATCAAGGCTGCACGGTATTCTAACACCTGCTCGAAAAAGGGGTCAAACTAAAGGGAAGTTGATTCGCGGTTACACGGACGGGTCGGTTTAACGCTGCAGGACAGGAGCAAGGCCGTCGGTCTCGAGCGCTTTTTTCATGGCCGCAATTGACACTTCCACCTGGTCGGCCGTCGGCCTGCGCGTGGTCATGGACTGCATCCACAGTCCCGGAATAAGAAGCCAGTGGACCAGCAGGTTGTGGCTGTAGGCTGCTTCGAATTTGATCAGCTCGTAGCTGAGTGCCGCTATGACCGGCAGCAGCAGGATACGGGAGGCGATGCTGATCCAGATGGGAGGACGGCCCAGCAGCGCGAAGACGGCGATAGCCAGTACCAGGACTACCAGCAGGAAGCTGGTGCCGCAGCGCGTATGGGCGGTGGAATACTTCATCACTTTGTCC